>JAKAMD010000021.1:16513-19356 GCA_021823875.1 Pseudomonadota bacterium
CACGTATTGCAAGCCTCGGCTGGCAAAGTCAGCTCGTTGGTCAGGTCGGCAATCGCCTTAAGATCTTCGCCGGCCTCGTCGTGTTCGTGGCGCATCACATTGATCGGATGCACGATCATCGGCGAACCACCCGCCCGCATGAGCGGGAACAGGATCTGTTCCTCTTTCTGCATGTGCGACTCGAGTTCGGCCTGCAGGTGGGAGAGCACCTCGAAAAGTCCCTTGGGCACGGCAGGATTTTCGACGTGCACGCTCTCGACACGACGCGCCAGCGCGCGCAGTTCCGGCAGTTCACGCCGGTGCACCTGGTGATAGCGCTCGAGAATGAGCTGGACCAGGCCGTCAACGCTGTCCGGCAAGGTACTTGGCGCGCTCGATAACGCAGCCAGTTCAGTTTCGATCGGCGCGAGGGCGAGCCCTTTGTGGCGGGCTGCCTCTTCCAGGCTCTCCGCACCGCCGCAACAGAAGTCGAGCTTGTGCCGGCGCAACACGGCGGTCGCCCCCGGCAGGCTGGCGGCGATGTCGCCTAGGCTCATGCTGGCCAAAGATGGGCTTGCGGCTTGGCTCATGACGTCCTCCTCGCATCAGGAACTAAAGTGGTATTTCAGATACCATTTACATGGCCACAAAATTTGGTATTGTCAATACCAATATGAAGGTACCCGATCGCCCATGACCGAATGGCAGGACGACATCCCCGGCGCGGCGGCATTCAGCCGGCGCGCTCGCGAATTCAAGATGATTGCGGCGATGCTACGGATGTATTGCCGCGCTCATCACGGCCCGAAACAGGCCGTGTTTTGCGACGATTGCGCGGAATTACATGACTATGCGCGGCGGCGGCTGGAGCGCTGCGTGTTCGGCGATGCCAAGCCAACCTGCGCCAATTGCACCGTACATTGTTACAAGGCAGCCATGCGCGAACGCATACGCGTGGTGATGCGCTGGGCCGGTCCACGCATGCTGTGGCGCCACCCGGTACTGGCCGTCCGCCACATGCTCGACGGCCATCTACCGGCGCCGACCTTTCAGCGGTAGCGCAGTTGCAGGCTATGGCTCCGCAAAAGAACGCCAGCCAGCGCGGTAACTGCGGCAACCACGACCAGAATGGCGGCGGCGCGCAGCCAAGGCTGATCGAACGCCATGCGCATGTGCACGATCTGCCAAGTGGTCGCCAGCCAGATCACGCCAGCGACATAGGCCAAGCCTTGCAGCAGCATCAGGCTCCAGCGCCGGCGCACCAGAAACAAAAGCGGCGTGGCCAGACACAAGGCAACGGCAACCATGTTGCCCAGGCGCAGGAAATGCGCGGCGATGAGGAGGGCAGCGACGATATAAAGCGCGATACGAGTCACCATGATACGATCCCAGCCTTGCGACGGCGGATTGCCGATCAAGGCGTGCGGTTGATTTGGCGTGGAGCGCCCGAATCAACGATGGTCGCGCCGCGTCGGAATGTAGATGACGCTAGTGTTTTATTCTGGTATCGTCAATACCAATATGGAGCCGCGCGATGCGCCTGCTGACCTCGACCGACTTTGCCCTGCGGGTGCTCATGCGGCTGGCGTCCACACCCGACGCCCATGTCAGCACCGACGCGCTGGCGCGCGAACTGGTCATCTCTCGCAACCACCTGCACAAGATCGTACAATATCTTACCGAGGCCGGTCTGGTGCGCACTATCCGTGGCGCGCGCGGCGGGGTGATGCTGGCGCGCTCGGCCAGCGAGATCAAAGTGGGCGAAGTGATCCGTAGCCACGAACAGGATCAGGCCCTGGTGGAATGTTTCCGCGCCGATGGCGGTGCCTGCACCTTGCTGGCGCGCTGTCGTCTGAAGAACATGCTGAACACCGCCAAGAATAAATTTTACCAGTATCTCGATCAGTACACGCTGGCGGATTGTCTTGCCGGATCCGGCTCATCCGCACTGGCGTCATCCAAGCAAACGCCACACCGTTCCACGCGCACCGCACGCAAGAAGCGATCGGCACGCGCGCAATAGCGCGGAAGGGGCGGTCTGTGTGTGGCCGGGTTTGCAAGCATACCCGGAAAGACAAATCCTACCTCAGGTGACACGCCACCATCTGCCCCGGCCTCACTTCGCGTAAGGCCGGCTCCTCTACCCGGCAGCGCGCTTCCGCATAAGGGCAGCGGGTGTGGAAGTGGCAACCGGTCGGCGGATTGATCGGGCTCGGCACGTCGCCCTGCAGCACCCGTTTCTTGCGCTTGACGCGGGGGTCGGGCACCGGCACCGCCAGTAAGAGCGACTCGGTATAGGGATGCAGGGCCCGCGTGAACAGCGTGCGCTTGTCGGTGTATTCGACGATGCGGCCGAGATACATCACGGCGATGCAGTGGCTGATATGCTCGATCACCGCCAGATTGTGCGAGATGAACAGATAAGCGAGCCCCATTTCGCGCTGCAGGTCCATCATCAGATTGAGCACCTGCGCCTGGATCGAGACGTCGAGCGCTGACACCGGCTCGTCGCCGACGATCAGCTTCGGCTGCAAAGCGAGCGCGCGAGCGATGCCGATGCGTTGACGCTGACCGCCGGAAAACTGATGCGGATAATTGTCCATTTGCCCCTGGCGCAGACCGACGCGCTCGAACAGTTCGGCGACCTTCTGCTTCACGGCCCGGCCGCGCGCGACGCCGTGCACCCGCAGCGGCTCGGCCACGATATCGCCGGCCGACATGCGCGGATTGAGCGATGCGAACGGGTCCTGGAAGATGATCTGCATCTGCCGGCGATAGGGACGCAGCTCGGTCTTGCCGAGATGGGTAATGTCGCTGCCGCCGATCTTGATGCTGCCGGCGGTCGGTTCGATCAGGCGCAGCAC
>JAKAMD010000334.1 GCA_021823875.1 Pseudomonadota bacterium
AGTACCATTCGGGGCTCTGGGCGCACGGCCGCAGTCCCCAGGCCTTGACCGCGGCGCGGACGGCACCGGCAAGCCGATGATGACGCGCAAACACGTTCGGCAGGCCTTCTTCCAGCAGCATGTCGATCGAGGCGCGCAAGCCGCGCAGCAGCGTCGCCGCCGGCGTGTACGGGAAATAGCCCTGCGCATTGGACTTGAGCATGTCCTTGTAGTCATAAAAGCAGCGCGGCAGCGACGCGGTCTGCCCGGCCTGCAGCGCCTTTTCGCTGACGCCGACGATCGCCAGGCCGGTCGGCAGCATGAAGCCCTTTTGCGAGCCGGCGACGGCAACGTCGACGCCCCACTCGTCCATGCGGAAATCGATCGCTGCGATCGAACTCACGCCATCGACGAACAGCAGCGCCGGATGGCGGAGTTCGTCGAGAATGTGACGTACGGCGGCGACGTCGGAGCGCACACCGGTCGCAGTCTCGTTGTGCGTCACCAGTACGGCCTTGATGGTGTGTTGCTTATCCGCAGCGAGATGGGCGCGGTACTGGTCGAGCGGCACGCCTTTGCCCCACTCGGCTTGAATGGCGTCGACCTGCAAACCGAAACGCTGGCAGAGATCGACCCAGAGCAGCGAGAACTGGCCGAACACCGAGGCGAGCACCTTGTCGTTCGGCGACAGCGTGTTGGCGATGGCGGATTCCCAGCCGCCGGTTCCCGAACCGGCGAACAGCAGGACGTGCCCGGTCTTGGTCTGAAAGATCTTCTTCAGGTCGGCGAACAAAGGAAGCGTGAACTCCGGGAAATCCGGCGCGCGGTGGTCTTCCAGCGCCACGTCCATCGCTTGGCGGACACGGAACGGCATGTTGGTCGGGCCGGGAACGAACATCCCTTTGAAGCCAGGCATCTGAAGGTTCTCCATCGTCTCGTTGTGAGTTCAGTGAGTAGGTTGAAGGGGCAGGGCGCGGGTCATCGCCTGAGAAAAGGTGGTGGCTTCGAGCGCCGGTTCGCTTCAGGCGACCCGGAGCCGGTTGCTGGCGACTTTGGCATCGACCAGCGCGACGATCCGGTCAATGGCTGGGTGCGTGATCCGGTGCTGCCGGCCGACGATTTGAATCAGCTTGTCGACCCGTTCGATCAGCGCGGTACCGGCGGCGATGGCGCGTGCAGCCGACGATGGGCGATCCAAGCGCTCGGCAGCCGCCGCGTATTTGTCGAACGGCACCAGATCGTCGGCTTGCGCGCCCAGCCGCCGCACGATCTGTTCGACGCAGGCATAGATGTCGCGCGACAGTTCGAGATCGGCATGCACGGCCTCGCGCATCGAAATGGGCGCGCCGGCGGTGATGCAGCGGTAATTGCCGGTCAGCAGCATCGGCCACTTGGCCAACGGAGCGAACAGCGACTCGTGCACGCGCAGTTTCACCGGCACGTCGCGGCCATCGATCCGCACGTCGTCGATATCATCGGCGAGCCGCGTCAGGATGTCGTTGTCGTCCGGCGTGGCGTAGGCGGCGGCCTTGAAATTCGTCGGCAGGTTGACGCGCAGAACGTTGGCCGGCTCATCGGTGGGGCGCGAGGCCTGCGCATCGGGCGAGCAGAGCGTCATCTTCTGCGGATCAAAACGGTCCCAGATGCGGGCGTTGGAATAGGCCGCCTCGGCGGCTTCGGCATCGATCGCCGCGATCCGCTTCAGATAGGGCAGCGGCGGCATGTTCATCAGCGACAGGCACGGCACCTCGGCCGCGGCCAAACGGGAGAGCAGCCCGCGAAGATTGGGGTGGAGGTATTGCGGTTCCTGCATCGCCAGCACGGCGAGGTCATAGTCGGCCGGCTCGACCAGCTCCGGCGTGCAGGCGTCAAGCCGGCCCGGCAGATCGTCGGAGACGATCGCTCGAGGCGCGTTCTCGCCCTTTAGCTGAAGCCGGACTTCGGTGCCGCGGGCATTGATGAGCTCGGCCGTAGCCGTGCGGCAGACCAGAGTGACGTCATGGTCGGCCAAGAGGCACTTGGTGCCGAGCAATGAGCCGTACGACGCCCCCAGAATCAGAATTTTATAGACCATGGCGACCCCCCGGATGTCGCCGCGCCCTCGATGGAGCCGGCATGTTTGTGTCAGGGGGATAACACCCAATGCGGCCGGTTGCATTCTTTTTAGGGTATTAGTGTTGTAAGTTTGCATACATATTGGTACTATTTGTTGTGTTGTAAATATCGGAGGCGGCCTTGGCCAAGACCTTTGTCGGTCCCCAGCTACGCCAGTTGCGGCGCGAGCGGCAGCAAACCCAGGCGCAAATGGCTGCGGTGCTGGGCATCAGCCCGGGTTACGTCAATCTGCTGGAAAACAACCAGCGCAGCCTGTCGGTCCGGCTGCTCATGGCGCTCGCCGATTCCTATCAGGTCGACTGGCGCGACATCGTCCGCGACGAGACATCGAACCGGCTGGCCGAACTGCGCGGCGTCATCAACGATCCGATGTTTACCGGCGGAGTGCCGGACCTGCAGGAACTGCGCGCGGCGCTTGATCACGCTCCGCGTCTGGTTGAGCAGTTCCTCCGGCTCTACGGCATTCATCGCGCCACTCTCGAGCGCATCATGCGCCAGGGCGCTAACGGTGTATCGGAAAGCCTGCTGGCCTCGTCCGGCGAGGCCGTGATTCACGACTTCTTCCGCGACAACTCAAACTACTTTCATTCGCTTGAATTGGCGGCTGAACAGCTACGCGCAGCGGAGCCGTTCGACACCGATGATATCTACGCCATGCTCAAGGCGCGTCTTGCCAAAACGCACGGCATTACGGTGACACGCCGGCGCGCCGAGGAAATGACCCAGGCGCTACGCGTCTATGACCGTGACGAGCGGGTGGTGGAGATGTCGGAGGCGCTCGATCATGGCAACCAGGTTTTCCAGCTTGCCCACGTGCTGTGTCTCGTCGAGTTCCAGCCGCAGCTGGACAAACTGACGGCGAGCAGCGGCATTACCAATCGAACGAGTCTCGCCAGGTGCCAGGTCGAGTTGGCGAACTACTTCGCGGCCGCCTTTCTCATGCCTTACGAAGCGTTCCTCCAAACCGCCGAGGATACGGCCTATGACATCGACCGCATTTCCATCCGCTTCGGTGTTTCCTTCGAACAGACCTGTCACCGTCTGACGACGCTGCAGCGGCCTCGCGCGCAGGGCGTTCCGTTCTTCTTTCTGCGCGTCGACAAGGCCGGCAACGTCACCAAGCGGTTCAACTCCACGTCCTTTCACCTCGCCGAATATGGCGGCGCCTGCCCGGTCTGGAAAATTCACATGGCGTTCCGCATGCCGGGCGTCATTATTCCGCAGTTCGTCGAACTGCCCGACGGCGATCGGTTTTTCACGGTCAGCCGGACGGTGGATCGCCCCGCCACCAATCTGGAAACGCAGGACCACCGGCTCTCCGTCTCGCTCGGATGCGAGCTGCAATACGCGAAAAAGCTCCGCTATGCCGCCTCCTACAATGTCGACGACCAGCGCATCTTCAGTCAGATTGGCATCAACTGCCATCTTTGCCCGCGGCGGGCTTGTACGCAGCGCGCGCACGAACCGGTCTTCATGGATTTGCCGCTCGACACCACACGGCGGGGCAGCACGCGCTACGAAAGCTAGCAGCGCGCTTTTTGGCCCTTGGGCGACATGTCAGCCGCACTAGCATGCGTTTTCTTTCCGAGGACGGGCGGTCTTCAATCAGATCCTTGATTGTTCGCCACCAGGGTCTGCCGGACAGATCAAGCTAGGTCATTGCATGTTCTGATACGCCGGCAAGCATGATCCGATGATAGTTCGTCCACAACAAGCCGGAGCGTAACCATGACCGGTCTGGGAACCGCGACGATCGCCCCTCAATCGACTGTAAAAATAGGGGTGTATCTAAAAGGCATCACGTCGATCATTAGGTCCCGCTTCCTCGCGTGACCTCGATTTTGATCTATATCAATGTGCTTCAGTCAGACACATTGAGACTTTCAAAACTCAATTTAATTGTGAGTGGAAAGATGCTGCCGCTGAGTCGCGTCGACCGCCATGACCATGGCCGTGCTTGTCCGGGCCGCAGCATGGCAGCGCGTTTACTGCGGTACGAAGGCGCCTAGTCGGACCCTTCCAATTATAACAACCATGAGTAGCAGTCGGGGCGACTGATCGAATATGTCGAGTTGCCCCCCAGACCGGTTGTTTTGGGAAACACGGCCCCGGTGCATC
>JAKAMD010000335.1 GCA_021823875.1 Pseudomonadota bacterium
CGAGGCCGGCTTCTGGTAGGCGGATTGGATCGAGCGGAGCCTCCTGGTCAAGGCGGCGACGAAACGGCGCAGCGAATGTTATGGGCTGGCAGAAAGTCGCTGGAGGATGATTGTGTTTAAAGTTGACCACCGCGATCCGCGCGCTTCGGATAGCGCCAATCATTCGGTCAACTTCAAATGCTCGGCTGAAAACCAAATACATCATCGATTGCATCTTCAGTGCGGTAATCGTTTTCGTTCATCTCAATTCAAGCCGCTTACACCTGAAACGCGGTTTTTGTGTTCAACAGGGTCGGTCGCCGGTAGATAGGCGAGCGCGAATTCTGCGCGCACGAATGGGGCGACGCATTGCTGCATTAAGGCGCTCTGCTTAAGCAAAAGAACGGGCGGCGCAAATGCCGCCCGAATAATCACCAAAGCAATTGATAAGAGCGTGTCGTGCTCTGTCGTCGATTTTGTTCGGAGGGATATCGCATATTGCTGAGGGTACGGTTTTGGTCGCCCATGTCGGCCCGACCGTCGCCTATAGATCGTGCCGACGCCAGCCGACGACTGACGCATCAATCGGCGCCCCGGTGATCGAGTTGCGCCATCCGCCGTCGGACCATTTGCACGCGAAGGGCAGGGCGTAGGTGCCGCAGTGATCCTCGCAAAGCAGTTCGACGGGCTGATTCGCCGGTGGCGCGTCCTGCCGGAATTCATCGAGGCGATGCTGTCGGGTGGCCATTACGGGAGATGCCGGTTATGCAACTTGTTGCCAAAATTGCCAGTTTGTGAGGCGGTAAAAACCTAAGCGTTTGATTTTATTGGTGCCGGGTGAGGGGATTGAACCCCCGACCTTCGGTTTACAAAACCGCTGCTCTACCGCTGAGCTAACCCGGCCTCACGGTGAGAGCTAGCAGCCTCGCCGACCGCCCACAAGCGCCGGCCGCCGCGCCGGCAGGCGGACCCGGGGGGCCTAGTGCGCGCTGCGGGGGCGCCAGCACGCTCATGAGGAAATCGAGGTCAGCTTTTCCAGGAGGTCGATCAGCCAGGTCGCGGCTTCCAGCACCGCCAGCCGCTGCGCCAGCCGGCCGTGGCGGAAGGTCTGGTTGAGCAGTTTGAGCGAGCGCTTGTAGGCGGGATGCGCGCGCGCGTTTTCGCTAAGCGTTGTCAGGCGCGCGATCAGTTCGACGCGGCGCGCCTCCAGTTCGTCATAACGTTGGCGAAAACTCTTGCGTGACGGCATCGCAACCCCGGTCCCGGTCTTGGGCGTTCGCTCGGAACTGCCTCGATTAACATTAACGCGAAGGACGTGCGCAATCCAGGCAAAGACGCCAGTTAATGTTACCCCGCGATTGCGCGCGTCGGGTCGCAACAATCAGATAAAATATGTCGAAAATTCGTTGGTATCCGGAACCTTTCCGCATGCGCGCGCTGCTCATCATTCTCATGTCGGCCCTCGGTCTCATCGCCGGCGGCTCTGCGGCGCGTGCGGCCGATCTCAGTCTCTCGATGCGTTACGACGTGAGCGGTCCCCGCGCGGAGCCGCAAGTGTTCTATCAGTACGAACCGGGTGTGGCGATGCGCGCCTACTGGCTACCGCCCTGGCGCGGTCACCATTACTTCCCGCATACCGGCAGGCGGCCAGCAATCGGCCGCTATGAAAGGCTCCCGAAACGCCACCGTCCGGCGCACATGGCGGAAAGTTACGTACGCTATTGGTCGAACGCATCGGCCTTCCCGTGCGATTGCGGCTGGCTCGGCGCGCGCGACCAACAGCGGCTGCCCGACCACCGCATCAAGCAAATCCCATCGGCGCCCGCGGCGCCAAACCAGTGACACGAGTACGATGACACATCGCATCATTCGCCTTGTTCTTCTTGCCGTTTGCGCCGCCGGCTTGACGACGTCCGCGGCCCAGGCCCAATCCTATGGCGGGCGGTCGGCGCCGCTTTATCCCGATCGATTGCAGCCTGGGCAGACCTATGCGGTGGAAGTGGCGCCGGGCACCTACGTGTTTCATAGGCCGCGTTCGCGCAAATATCCCTATGTGCGATCCACCGCCCGGCATCATGTCGTGCCACGTCATACCGCGCGCCGCTATTCTCACGAAGGCCATATCGACCGGCGCAGGCCGGCGGTACGCGATTCTCGTCGGCCGCACGTGAGCATGCGCCGGCGTGACGGTCGGCGTATCGTGATCAATACCGAGAGGATCGTGCGCGAGAAGCCGGTGGTGATCGAGCATCGGCGTGTGGTCAATGATCCGCCGCGCGTGGTCGAACGCCGTCGTTATGTCGAGGAGGTGCCGCCGCCGCGGCGCGGTCTGCGAACATCAAGAGCCACACGCAGTATGCCGCGCGTGATCCACGCCGAGGCCGAGGTCACCATTCTCGGGCCTGACCGCATGAGCATCCGGCTTTACCGCAAGCGCGGGAACGACAGAGACGCGTTCGACAAGCAATAGATCGACCAGCGAGTTCGTGGGACGCGGACGGCGGGTGGGGGCCCGCCGTCCGCATTTTAATGTGGACGTTTTTGCGTGGACGTTCGGGGCGGCTCATCGGGGCATCACGGCGCGGCTCGCCACGTAAAGCGCCAGCGCCGCGGCGTTCGACACGTTCAGGCTCTTGATTTCGCCCGGCACGTCGATGCGGGCCAACCGGTCGCAGGTCTCCCGGGTCAATTGCCGCAGGCCCTTGCCCTCGGCGCCCAGCACCAGCGCGAGCGGCGCACGCAGCGGCAGGTCGGCCAAATCGGCTTCGCCGCCGCTGTCGAGCCCGACCAGCAGAAAGCCGCGTTGGCGCAACGCCTGCAGGCCGCGCGCCAGATTTTGCACGGTCATCAGCGGCACCAGTTCAAGCGCGCCGGACGCCGCCTTCGCCAGCACCCCGGTCGCCTCCGGTGAGTGGCGGGCGGTGGTGACGATCGCCTTAGCCGCGAAAGCGGCGGCCGAGCGCATGATGGCGCCGACATTGTGCGGATCGGTGATCTGGTCGAGCACCAGCACGATGCCTTCGGGCGCCAGTTCCTCGGCGGCGGGAGAGGGCAATGGGTCGGCCTCGACCAAGAGGCCCTGATGCACCGCGTCCGGCCCCAGCCGGGCGTCGATCACGTCCGGCCGCACGATTTCCGGCTGGATCGGCAGGGGGACGCCGTCGTCGGCCAGCCGCCGGGCGGCGTTCTCGGTCGCCAGCAGCCGATGGATATGCCGGGCCGGGTTCTCCAGCGCGGCCTTGACGGTATGCCAGCCGTAGAGGATCGCCGGGCCATCGGCGGCGAGGGGGGCCGGTCGCGCGCGGTGACGCGGCCCGTGGGGCCGGTTGCCGTGCGGACGGCGGTCGGGTGGGTTCTTTTGCCAGATCTTGCGGGCCATGCCGGTTAATCCCATGCAAAAACCGGCTTGGCAAACGCGTTTACGTCCGCCGTGCGGCATTCCTTGACTTCGCGCCGATGGCTGACCATAAAACGCGCAAATCCCGACAAGCGGTGCCGTTTGTCTTTCCGAGACGAGACGGCGCGCGGCTTTTCAAGGGGAGAGTGTCCCGAGTGGCAAAGGGGGCGGACTGTAAATCCGCTGGCTTACGCCTTCGTAGGTTCGAGTCCTACCTCTCCCACCATCCTTCGCTGGGCGGTCATAGCGCTGAAACCCACAAGGCGAGGGCGGGCTGCGGGAAACCGTGGCGAACTCCACCCAAATCCTCTAAATGGACGCCACGACGCGGGTGTAGCTCAATGGTAGAGCAACAGCCTTCCAAGCTGATGACGAGGGTTCGATTCCCTTCACCCGCTCCAATGTTTTCAATGACTTAGCCGGATTTTCGCGCGCTTTTTGTGTCAGCGCCAGCTGCTGTTTTGTGTCAAGGATCGGGTTTTGTTCTGTCCTGACCGGCCATCCGAGCGACAGGTGGGCCGAAGCGCTTAGCGGTCTGCCGTCACGCAATTTGTGGGTGCACTTCGAAGCCTCGACTGGGTTGAGGAACTCCGGTTCAAGCCCCTCGTCGTTGCTGTACTACGGGTTATCCACAAGATCGAAGCACGCGCCACAGTGGCTCAAAGTGTCGGGTGGCAAGTCGGAAGGGCCTGCGACGGCCGGAAAGCACCTTCAGAGGAGCGGGAAGCCCGAAGGTGAAAATTTTGTCGGAGCGGCTTCGGAAGTCGTTCTCGATCTCTTGTCGGCGCTTATACGCGAACACAGTCCCCTCAAAACGCGTGACACTTGCCGTCCTT
>JAKAMD010000022.1 GCA_021823875.1 Pseudomonadota bacterium
GCGCGCCGAGAAGGTCGCCGGCGGCTACAAGCTCAACGGCGCCAAGACCTGGATCACCAACGCGCCGGTCGCCGACATCGCGGTGGTCTGGGCCAAGCTCGATGACATCATCCGCGGCTTCATCGTCGAACGCGGCAGCCCGGGCTTCTCGACGCCCAAAATCGAGGGCAAGCTTTCGTTGCGCGCGTCCATCACCGGCGAGATCGTGCTGTCCGATGTGGTAGTGCCGGAAGAGAACTTGCTGCCCAACACCCATGGGCTGGCCGGACCGTTCGGCTGCCTCAACAATGCCGGCTACGGCATCGCCTGGGGCGCCATGGGCGCCGCCGAATTCTGCTGGCACGCGGCGCGGCAATATGTGCTCGACCGCAAGCAGTTCCGCCGGCCGCTCGCCGCCAATCAGCTGATCCAGAAGAAGCTCGCCGACATGCAGACCGAGATCGCGCTTGGCTTGGGCGGCGCGCTGCGGCTCGGCCGCATGCTCGAGGTGGGCAAGGCGGCGCCGCCGTCGATTTCGCTGATGAAGCGCAACAATTGCGGTAAGGCCCTGGATGTCGCGCGGCTCGCGCGCGACATGCACGGCGGCAACGGCATTAGCCAGGAATATCACGTGATGCGGGTGCTCGCGAACCTGGAGACGGTCAATACCTACGAGGGCACGCACGACATTCATGCGTTGATCCTCGGCCGCGCCCAGACCGGCATTCAGGCATTTTTCTAACACCTCGCCCTCGGCAAGATTTCGGCTGTGATGGACATCTTCCACACCGCGTTTCTGAGCGGAGCCGGTATTCTCGGCGGCATCATTGCCTCTGTCGTCGGCGGCGCCGCGATTGTGGCTTATCCGGCGCTGATCGCCACCGGCCTCACGCCACAGTTCGCCGCGGTCTGCAACCTGGTGGCGCTGATGCCGGCCACCATGCTGGCGGCCCTGTCCGACCGTTCTCAACTGCCGCCGCTCAACCGCGCCTTCATCGGCCTGATCGTCGCGTCGGTGACCGGCGCGGGCATTGGCGCGTCGCTGCTCTTGTTGACGCCGCAGCGTGTGTTCTCCGTGTTGGTGCCGCTGCTGCTCGGCTTTGCCACAGTTCTGTTTGCCTTCGCCGAGCGGATCAGCAGCTATATCCGCGCGCGGGCGGCCGGCCGCGGTCACGATCTGACCTTCAATGTGACCAGCCTGAAAATGCTGCTGCCGGTTTCCTTCTATGGTGGCTATTTCGGCGCCGGCGTCGGCATTCTGATGCTCGGCGTGTTTTCGGTGGCGACCGGCGGCGACTACCGGCCGGCCAATGTCACCAAGAATTTCGTCACCAGCCTCAACGGGCTGTCGGCTGCGATCGTTTTCATCGCGCAAGGCGCGGTGCCGTGGTCGCACGCCTTGCCGCTGATGGCCGGCTCCGTTGTCGGCGGCCTCATCGGCGCGCAGATCGCGCGGGTCGTTCCGCGCAAGGTCATGCGCGTGCTGATCGTCGTCGTCGGCGCCGCGCTCACCGTCTCATTCGCGCGGCGTTATTGGTTCTAGCGTTTCACGCTCTGAACGCCGCGCGCCAGTTCCACCACCCGCTTGGTCATGGCGCTATTCGGATAGGCGAGCGGATCGATGACGGTGAAATGATTGGTGTCGGCGATTTCCTCGTAACGTGTCTGCGCGCCACTTTGCCGCCAGCTTTCCGTAATCAGGCGGCTCTGGCGCAGGAACTCATTCGATTCGAGCGCGCCCACCACGGCATCGAGCGTGCGCCAGGCGGGTAGCCGCCAGGTGAGCGGCGAACAGGTCTGCACGCTCGTCTCGTCGAGCCGGATATCCTGATTGGGCCCGATCTGCAGGAGCGGCGTCAGATCGTAGACACCGGAAATGGCATAACCGGCCGGCACCAGATCGGTCGGCGCATCGGCAGCGAGCGTCTTGAAGTCGGTCGCCACCATGCAGGCGGTGAGATGCCCGCCGGCGGAATGGCCGTAGGCCATGATGCGCTTGCGGTAGCGCCGCCACAGGAAAAGGCAGGCTGCGCGCATCTCTTCGATGATGGTGGCGACGCTCACCTGCGGGCAGAGATCGTAGCCGACCACTGCGACGGTTACGCCATGCGCGTTCGGCCCTTTCGCCATCTGGCTGAACATCGATGGATCGAGCGAACGCCACCAGCCGCCATGGATGAACAGAGCGAGCGGGGCATCGGCGCCGCCGGCGGGAAACAGGTCGATGGTCTGGCGCGGCGAAGGCCCATAGGCGGTGCCGAGTTCGGCGCCGGGCGCGGCTGCGCGATAGGCCGCAGTCTCGCGTTCCCAACGCGCGAAGATTTCGGGATGCTCGGGGATACGGCCGCGATTGTCGTATTCTTTCTCGTAATCGATGGACATGATCGTCTCCAAATGGCGCACGAGATTGCGGCACGGCAGGGCGGCAGGCAAGGCGCCACCCTCTCCCCTTGTGGGAGAGGGTGGCGAGCGCGCCGCGTGCCTTTCCGTTTCCGGCAAACCTCGCTATGTCTGAGCCATGAAAATCGACGGTAAACCCACCCGCACCATCTGGCTCGAAGCCGACGGCCAAGGCGTCGGCATCATCGACCAGACCCAACTGCCGCACCGTTTCGTCACGCTGCGGTTGACCGATCTGGCGGACGCCGCCCACGCCATCAAATCGATGCAGGTGCGTGGCGCCCCGCTGATCGGGGCCGCCGCCGCCTATGGGATGTGGCTCGCCTTGCGCGCGGACGCTTCTGACGAGGCACTCGAGCGCGCTTATACGGTGCTGCTGGCTACCCGCCCGACCGCCATCAACCTGAAATGGGCGCTCGACGAAATGCTGGCGGCGGTGCGCAACCGATCGCGCGCCGAGCGGGCCGCGGCGGCGCTCTCACGCGCCGGCGAAATCGCCGAAGAGGACGTCGCGATCAACCAGGCGATCGGCCGTAACGGGCTCAAGCTGATCGAGGAGATCGCCGCCAAGAAGAATGGCGAGCGCGTCAACGTGCTCACCCATTGCAATGCCGGCTGGCTTGCCACCGTCGACTGGGGCACCGCGACAGCGCCGATCTACATGGCGCACGACAAGGGCATGCCCGTGCACGTCTATGCCGACGAGACGCGGCCGCGCAATCAGGGCGCTTCGCTCACCGCCTGGGAGCTCGGCCATCACGGCGTGCCGCACACCGTGATCCCCGACAACACCGGCGGCCATTTGATGCAGCATGGCCTGGTCGACATCGTCATCGTCGGCACCGACCGCGTCACCGCGCAAGGCGACGTCTGCAACAAGATCGGCACCTATCTGAAGGCGCTGGCCGCCGCCGACAACAAGGTGCCGTTCTACGTGGCGCTGCCCTCGCCCACCATCGACTTCACCGTCAGCGACGGCGTCGCCGAAATCCCGATCGAGCAGCGCGGCGCGGACGAAGTGGCGATGATGAGCGGCAGGACCAAGGACGGCCGCATCGAGACGGTGCAGATCATTCCGGACGGTTCGCCGGTCGCCAATTACGCCTTCGACGTGACGCCGGCGCGTCTCGTCACCGGGCTGATCACCGAGCGCGGCGTACTGGCGGCCAACCGGGAGGCGCTCGCCAAAGCGTTCCCCGAGCGCGCCGGAAATAAGCTATAATCGCGCACGAAGGTCGGCGCATGAGCCTGCAATCGGCAACACCGCTGCAAGTCCCAGTCGACGGCCGCCAGTCGGAGACCGCGCTGGCCGTTGCGCGCGGCACCGCGCGGCTGCTGCACGCACACGGTTTCTGCGTGGTGAGCGAATTGCCGCTGCCTTCCGGCCGCCGTGCCGATCTGGTCGCGCTCGATTCCGGCGGCGCCATCTGGATCGTCGAGATCAAATCCTCGATCGCCGATTTCCGCACCGACCAGAAATGGCCGGACTACCGCGCCCATTGCGACCGGCTCTATTTCGCGACTTGCCCCGACGTGCCGTGCGAGATCTTCCCGCCTGATGCGGGGCTGATCGTAGCGGACGCTTTCGGCGCCGAGTTTCAGTGTGAAGCGCCCGAGCACCGGCTGCCGGCGGCGACGCGCAAGGCGATGATGCTGTTGTTCGCGCGCGCTGCCGCGCTGCGGCTGCAATCGCTCGCCGATCCGAACGGGCCTTATGGCGACGTGAGCTGAATTAGCGCGGCGCGCATCTTGTTCTAAGACGGTTTCCGCTAGCGCGGAGCCCGTTTGGCCAAAATCCGCTGCAGCGTGCGCCGATGCATGTTGAGCCGGCGCGCGGTCTCCGACACGTTGCGGCCGCACAATTCGTAAATGCGCTGAATGTGTTCCCAGCGCACGCGGTCGGCCGACATCGGATTTTCCGGCGGGGCGACCTTGACATTCTCCTGCGCCAGCAGCGCGGCGACCACATCGTCCGCGTCGACTGGCTTCGCGAGATAATCGACCGCGCCGAGCTTCACCGCGGTGACCGCGGTGGCGATATTGCCGTAACCGGTGAGGATGATGGCGCGCGCCTCAGGACGGCGATGCTTGAGCGCGGAGATCACGTCGAGGCCATTGCCGTCACCCAGACGCATGTCGACTACGGCGAAAGCGGGGGCGTTACGCTCGACCTGCAACAAGCCGTCGGCGACCGATTCTGCGGTCGCGACGCTGAAGCCGCGGCTCTCCATTGCCTTGGCCAACCTTTGCAGGAACGAGTGATCATCTTCGACGATCAAAATGCTGCGCTCACTCGACAGCTTTTCCTGCATGTTCGCCTCGACAACGTCGTTCGTGGCTAAATCCATAGCTCTGCATCCGTCACGATGGTTCCGATCGCGGCCACAATTTGCCACGACCCGCGATTGCACAGTTGATGTGCGTCAATAAAAAGATAGTCATTCTGCAATGTGATCTCAAGCGTGTGCGAAGGTTATTGGACGCTCGAAATCGCTGTGATTCCAACGCAATGTGACGACGGCCCCGTGCGCGGGCGGCCGGCGGTTGCCGAAAGTCACAGTGGCACCGGAACGTTCGAGCAGGGTCTTGGCGATGAAAAAGCCGAGTCCCAGGCCCCTTGACTCCTCGTCGCGGTCATTGGGCTTGCGCCGTCGGCTGGTAACGTAGGGCTCCCCAATACGGTCGAGGATGTCCGGCGCGAAGCCCGGGCCGTCGTCGGTGATCGTGATCTCGATCGTGTCCGCATTCCACGTGGCGTCGACCGCGACCCGCGATTGCGCGAAATCGACCGCGTTCTCCAAGAGATTGCCGAGCCCGTAGAGAATGCTTGGATTGCGCGCGCCGACCGGCTCGGCGCTGCGATCGATCGGCAACGTAACATCGATAGCAATCCCGAAATGGCGGTGCGGAGCGACCACTTCCTCGATCATCGAACTGAGCGCGGCGCGATCGAACGGCGCACCGCTCGACGATAATTCAGTAAGCTTGCCGAGAATGTCGCGGCAGCGCGTCGCCTGCTCGCGCAACAGCCGCACGTCGTCGCCATGCGGGGCATCGGCCGGAATGGCGTTCTGCAGTTCCTTGGCGATCACCGAAATGGTCGACAGCGGCGTGCCGAGCTCATGCGCGGCCGCGGCGGCGAGCCCGTCGAGCGCCGAGAGGTGCTGCTCGCGCGCCATGACCAGCTCGGTGGCGGCGAGCGCGTCGGCGAGCTGGCGCGACTCCTCGGCGATCTGCCAAGCATAGACGCCGATAAAGCCCATGCCGAGCAGGATCGCGAGCCACACCCCCAGCATATAGATCGGCGGCAGCCGCAGCGGATCGTCAGGGTCCCAGGGCAACGGATAATGCGTGAACATCAATACGGTTGCGCAGGCGACGGCAAAACCACCGAGCGCCACCGTGAAGCGCGGCGGCAGCGCGGTCGCCGACAACAGCACCGGGCCGAGGAACAGGAAGGCGAACGGGTTCTGCAAACCGCCGGTCAGGAACAAGAGCACCGCGAGCTCAGCGGTGTCGAAGGCGAGCAGCCAGGCGGCGCGGTCGGGCTCCAGCCGCTGTGTCAGGTGGAAGCGCAGCCTGAGCGCGATGTTGAGCCAGGCCGACAAACCGATCACGGCCAGACAGGCCCAGATCATCAGCGGAAATTCGAGCCCGTAGTGCACCACCAGCACGGCGGTCGTTTGCCCGATCACGGCCAGCCAACGCAGCCGGACCATGGTGTCGAGGCGCACGATGCGGCGCCGATGATACTGGGCAAGTTCCAACCCGGGCATAGTTCTAATCTAACGGCTCGGTAGCAGTTGTACCAATTGGCCCGTCCCGCATACCCGTCATGAGGGCCTTGGGGGCCTTGCGCTTCGCGCGGCAGAGCGTCACATCTTGCCGGCCATGGACGCCCAGAATACCGCCGCCATCGCCGTCGATCGCCTGGTCAAGCGCTATAAGGCCACGACCGCGGTCGACGGCATCTCGTTTCGGCTGGCGACCGGCTCAATCACCGGCCTGCTCGGCGGCAACGGCGCCGGCAAGACCACCACCATCGCCATGATCATGGGGCTGGTCACCCCCACATCCGGCACCGTCAGCGTGCTGGGCGCCGCCATGCCGCGGGAACGCTACCGCGTGCTGCACCGGATGAATTTCGAGAGCCCCTATGTCGACATGCCGATGCGGCTGACGGTGCGGCAAAATCTGTCGGTGTTCGCGCAACTCTACGGCGTAGCCGATGCCGCCGCGCGCATTGCCGAGCTTGCCGCCGAACTCGACCTCAATGAGTTTATCGACCGTCCCAACGGCAAGCTGTCGGCCGGGCAAAAGACCCGCGTGTCGCTCGCCAAATCGCTGCTCAACAAGCCGGAGGTGCTGCTGCTCGACGAGCCGACCGCCTCGCTCGATCCCGACACCGCCGACTGGGTGCGCGCGCGGCTCGAGCACTACCGCATCGAGAACAACGCAACCGTCCTGCTCGCCTCGCACAACATGACCGAAGTCGAGCGCCTATGCGAGCGCGTCATCATCATGAAGCGGGGCCGCATCGAAGACGACGATACGCCCGAACGGCTGCTCGCCCGCTACGGGCGCGGCACCATGGAAGAGGTTTTTCTCGACGTCGCGCGCGGCCGCCAGCGCGAGGTGTCGCCATGACGAACGCGATGAATAAGTCGCTGTCATTCCGGGCGCGGGCCAACGGGTCCGCGCAAAGCGCGGCCCGATGATGAACTCCGCCTGCGAACCCGGAATCCATAATCCCAGCGCTGCGGAGTATGGATTCCGGGTCCGGCCCTTCGGGCCGTCCTGGAATGACGAGTTAGCCATTCGCGCTCCTTTTTGGAGATCAACGTGACCGCCACCGACACCGGCCTCGAGTTCTCGCTGAGCCGCATCGCCGCCATGGTGCGGCGCTATTGGTATCTGCTCTCCTCGTCCTGGCCCCGCCTGCTCGACTTAATCTACTGGCCGACCGTGCAGATGCTGATGTGGGGCTTCCTGCAGATGTACGTGGCGCAGAACGCCGGCTTCTTCGCGCGCGCCGGCGGCGTGTTCATCGGATCGGTGCTCTTGTGGGACATCCTGTTCCGCGGCCAGCTCGGCTTTTCCATTTCGTTCCTGGAAGAGATGTGGTCGCGCAACCTTGCCAACATCATGATGTCGCCACTGCGCCCGGTCGAGTTCATCGCCTCCTTGATGATCATGAGCGTGGTGCGGCTTGCAATCGGCATGGTGCCGGTGACGCTGCTGGCAATGACTTTCTTCGGCTTCAATCTTTGGTCGCTCGGTTTCGCGCTCGCCGCCTTCTTCGCCAATCTGATCCTGACCAGCTGGTCGATCGGCATTTTCGTCGCCGGCCTGCTGCTCAGGAACGGCATGGGCGCCGAGAGCCTGGCCTGGACCATCATGTTCCTGTTTCTGCCGCTCACCTGCGTCTACTACCCGGTCGCGGTACTGCCCGGGTTCCTGCAATACGTGGCCTGGGCGCTGCCGCCGACCTACGTGTTCGAAGGTATGCGGGCACTGCTGATCGACCACGTGTTCCGCAGCGATCTGATGCTGGAGGCGCTCGCCTTCAATGCCGTGCTGTTCGGGGCCGCGTCGTTTGGATTTGTCCGCCTTCTACACAGCGCCCGCAATCAGGGAACTCTGCTGCAGACCGGCGAATAAGGAAAAAATATATTATTTTCAATATGTTATAGTGTGAGCGCCAGATTTAAGCAGAATCGCAGCAACTAACGCCTATATTGACGTCATGACGGAAAAGCGACAGTCTGCTGCGGTGCAGCAAGGGCCGGGGACAGAGTCAACGCCGATCGGTAAATTCGACGGAGCAGCCACGCTCTCCGGCGAAAATGGGCCTTTGTTCGCCTCGCCGATCTACTGGATGTACGAAATGAGCCTGGCGGCGCTCAATCCATCGCGCGCCGTGGCCGACGCCACCCGGCTGTTCTTCAGGAATCCGGTCAATCCCTTCGCTCACACCGCTTACGGAAAATCGGTAGCGGCGGCGATGGAACTATTCGAGCGCTCCACCCGCCGCTATCACCGGCCGGAATGGAACATCGACTCCACCACCATCGGCGGCGAGCGGGTGCCGGTCCATATCCGCACCGTGTGGGAGCGGCCGTTCTGCCGGCTCGTCCATTTCGAACGCGCCTACCGCTACCTACCGCGCCGCCCGCAGCCAAAGGTGCTGATCGTGGCGCCCATGTCGGGCCATTATCCGACGCTGTTGCGCGGTACGGTGGAGACCTTCCTGCCAAATCACGATGTCTATATTACCGATTGGTCCGACGCGCGCATGGTGCCGCTCTCCGAAGGGCGCTTCGATCTCGACGACTACATCGACTACGTCATCTCCATGCTGCACTTCCTGGGCGGCGACGTGCATGTGATCGCCGTATGCCAGCCTTCGGTGCCGGTGCTCGCCGCGGTGTCGCTGATGGAGACGGACGGCGACCCTTACGTGCCGCATTCCATGGTGCTGATGGGCGGGCCGATCGACACCCGCATCAATTCCAACGCGGTCAACAAGCTGGCCGAGGATCGCGGCATCGACTGGTTCCGCAGCCATGTCATCACCAAGGTGCCATTCCCGCATCCCGGCTTCATGCGCGCCGTCTATCCGGGCTTCCTGCAGTTGCACGGCTTCATGAGCATGAACCTGGATCGCCATCTCAAGGCGCATCACGACCTGTTCCTGCATCTGGTGCGCGGCGACGGCGATTCGGCGCAGAAGCATCGCGAGTTCTATGACGAATATCTCGCGGTCATGGATCTCGCCGCCGAATTCTATCTGCAGACGGTCGAGACCGTCTTCATCCGCCATGCCTTGCCCAAGGGCGAAATGACCCATCGCGGCCGCCGCGTTGATCCTTCGGCGATCCGCAACGTCGCGCTGATGACGGTGGAAGGCGAGAACGACGATATTTCCGCGGTCGGCCAGACCGAGGCGACGCATGGGCTGTGCCCGAACATTCCGGCCGACGACAAAGTGCATTACGTACAGCCGGACGTCGGTCATTACGGCGTGTTCAACGGCTCGCGTTTCCGCGCCGAGATCGCGCCGCGCATCGCCGACTTCATGCTGTCGCGCAATGGCAGCAAGCGTCCCGGCCCCAGCTTCGGCAATGGCGCGACGCGCCCGGCGGCCGAATAGCCCGAGGGCGATCTCCCAGCATTAGGCTCGCCTTCGCCCGCGCAGCTGTGGCACACTGCACGCCTCAAACCGATTCTGGATTGACGATGTCGCTCCCGCTGCGCGCTCTGCTTTTTCGCCGCACCAGCGAACCGCAGGCGATCCCGATCGCCTGCGACGGCGAAGTCTATCTGGTACGGGTGCGCCGCCACAGCCAGGCGCGCCGTTACACCCTGCGCATCCACGCCGCCACCCGCGAGGTCGTGCTCACCATCCCGCCGCGCGGCAGCCTCAAGGAGGCGCGCGTCTTCGCCGAAAAGCATGGCGGCTGGATCGCCGCGCGGCTCGGCCGTCTGCCGGTTCCAGTTCCTTTCGCGCACGGCACATTGTTGCCGCTGCGCGGTATCGAACACCGCATCGAACACCGGCAGGGCCGCCGCGGCACGGTGTGGATCGAGACCGGCGAAGGCGAGGAGTGCCTGCTTTGCGTCGCCGGCGAAGCGCCGCACATTGCGCGCCGCGTCCACGACTTCCTCAAGCGCGAGGCCAAACGCGACCTGGAAATCGCCAGCCGCGCCGCCGCCGTGCAATTGGGCGTCACCATCAAGCGCGTTTCGGTGCGCGACCAGTCGAGCCGCTGGGGCTCCTGCTCGACCACCGGCCTGCTGTCCTATTCCTGGCGGCTCATTCTGGCGCCACCTTTCGTGCTCGATTATCTCGCCGCCCACGAGGTCGCGCATCTCGTCGAAATGAACCATTCGCGCCGGTTCTGGCGGCTGGTCGAGCGCATCTGCCCGCATGTCGAACGCGCCAAGGCCTGGCTCGATACGCATGGCAGCGACCTGCACCGCTATGGGGCGGGCGAGGGCTAGCTGGCGCCAACAGGCAAGTTGATGTAGTCCACGTCATGCCCGGCCCTGTGCCGGGCATCCACGTCTAGCGGCGTCGCATTTCACGGAGACGTGGCTGGCCGGGACTTTCAGGTACGAAGATGGCGCTTTGCGCCTTTTGCCCGGCCGCAACGAACGAAAGTCATCTCAAAAATGCCGTCCCTGCTGCGCCCCGGCACATTCGCGCTCACGGCCCTGCTCGCGGCCCTGAGCGCCGTCGGGCCGCTCACCACCGACATGTATCTGCCGTCGTTGCCGGATATCGTGCATCTGCTCGGCGCGACCACCGCGGACGGCCAGCTCACCATCTCCGCCTATCTGATCGGTTTTGCCGCCGGGCAGATCATCTATGGCCCGCTCTCCGACCGCCATGGCCGCAAGCCGGTGCTGATCGGCGCCATCGCGCTTTATTGCGCGGCGAGCCTGCTCTGCACGTCTTCCCTGTCGATCGAGATGCTGATCGGCGCCCGCGCGCTGCAGGCGCTAGGCGGCTGCGGCGGTATCGTGCTGGCGCGCGCCATCGTGCGCGATCTCTACGCGGGCGCGCGCGCCGGCCGCGAATTGTCGCTGATCAGCGCGGTGATGGCGCTGGCGCCGGTGATCGCGCCGATCGCCGGCGGCGCCTTGCAGACCGCGCTCGGCTGGCGCTCGGTGTTCGCGACGCTGGCAGTGGTGGGCCTGGCCGGCATCGGCGTCATCTGGCTGTTGTTGCCGGAAACGCTGGCGAAGCGCGCCAGCGAGCCGGTCTCGCCCGCTTCGATCCTCACGTCCTACCGTATCGTCGCGCGCGACAGCGCCTATCTCGCTTATCTCGGTCTCGCCACCACCAGCTATGCTGGACTGTTCGCCTGGATCTCGGGCGCCTCATTTGTATTGCAAAACCTATACGGCCTGACACCCTTCGTGTTCGGCTTCGCCTTCGCGGTCGGCTCGATCGGCTACATGACCGGCACAACGGTGGCGGCGCGCATCGTGCTGCGGCTGGGGCTCGACGGCACCATCGGCGTCGGCTGCGTGGCATTGAGTGTCGGCGGGCTCGCCATGGCAGCGGCGGTCGCGAGCGGGGTCGATTCGACTTTCACGCTGGTGGTGCCGATGGCGGTCTATCTTGCCGGCCTCGGCATGGTGCTGCCGCAATCGATCGCCGGCGCGCTCACGCCGTTCCCGGAACGCGCGGGCGCCGCCTCCGCCTTGCTCGGTTTCATTCAGCAAATCGTCGCCGCGGCCAGTGGCGTCGCGGTCGGCCAGTTGCTCGGGCGCAGCGCCTGGCCGCTGGCGATCGCGGTGGCGGTGATGGGCTGCGCCAGTCTCGTCTTATGGAGTGCCACGCGCGCGCAACGCGCCCGCGCGGCCGGCAAGCATTGACGCTCAACGGCGACCGAACAGATTGTTGATGAGCCAGCCGTCGAGGCCGCCGCTGCCATTGGTGGTGCGCTCGGCCGTCGCCATCGGCTGCACGGGGGCGGGCGGCCGCGGGGCCCGCGCATCGGCATCGCTGAACAGGCCGGAGAACAAGCCGCCGCCCTTGCCGGTATCAGGCAGGCTCGCGACCGGCACGCCCTCGTGTGCCGCGCGCATGAAGCGGCTCCAGATCGCCACCGGCAGGCTGCCGCCAGTGACATGCTTGGTGGGCTTGCCGTCGTCATTGCCGAGCCAGACGCCGGTGACGAGATGCGACGTATAGCCGACGAACCAGGCGTCGCGGAAATCCTGGGACGTGCCGGTCTTGCCGGCCGCCGGCCAGCCGGGCAGCGAGGCGTGCTTGGCGGTGCCAATCAGCAAAGTCTGCCGCATCATCGCATTCATCATCGCCACATAGCGCGGATCGATGATACGGCCGATCGAGCGGTCGTTGTTTGCGTAGAGCAGCTTGCCGTTCGCCATCGTAATGCTCTCGATCACATGCGGCGTCACCGCATAGCCGCCATTGGCAAAAGGCGCATAGGCGCCGGTGAGTTCCAGCACCGAAACCTCCGACGTGCCGAGCGCGATTGATGCGTTGGGTTCGAGATGCGAGGCGATGCCAAGGCGATGCGCCGTGCGCACCACGGCGGCGGGGCCGAACTCCAAAGTCAGGCGAACAGAAACCGTATTGAGCGACAGCGCCAGACCCTGGGTGAGCGTCACCGGCCCAAAATATTCATGCTCGTAGTTTTCAGGTCTCCAGCCTCGAACACTGATCGGCCCGTCCTCGCGAACTGAATTGGGAGTGAGGCCGTGCTCGAGCGCGGTCAAATAGACGAAGGGTTTGAAGGCGGAACCAGGTTGGCGGCGGGCGGCGACCGCACGATTGAACTGGCTCTCGGCATAATCGCGGCCGCCGATCAGCGCGCGCACGGCGCCATCCGGCGTCATCGCCACCAGCGCGCCCTGCGTCACCCGATATTTGGCGCCATCCTGCTTGAGCGTTTGGTCGAGCGCTTGCTCGGCCTCGCTCTGCAAGCCGGCATCGATCGTGGTGCGCACCACGATGTCCTGATCGACATGACCGAGCACGTCGTTGACCGCGTCCATCACCCAGTCGGCAACGTAATTGACTGCGCCGTTGCTGACCTGCGCAACAATGCGCGGGGGACGCCCCAGCGCGGCCAGTTCGTTGCTTTTGGTGATGAAATGCTGCTGCAGCATGGCGGCGAGCACGAGCCGGGCGCGCTTCTCGGCGGCTTTGTAATCGCGGGTGGGAGCAAGCTTCGACGGCGATTTCACCAGCCCCGCCAGCATCGCCGCTTCGGCGAGGCTCAAATTCCGAGCGGACTTGTCGAAATAACGCTGAGCCGCCTGCTCGACGCCATAAGCGCCGGCGCCGAAATAGACCCGGTTCAGGTACATCTCCAGGATCTGCGCCTTGGAGAATTTGTGTTCCAACCACAGCGCCAGCAGCGCTTCCTGCAGCTTGCGCATGATGGTGCGTTCTTGCGTCAGAAAGAGATTCTTGGCCAATTGCTGGGTGATCGTGGAGGCACCCTGGGCCACCCCCATGTGCAGCACATTGGTGACGAGCGCGCGCGCGATGCCGTAAGGGTCGACGCCGAAATGTTGGTAGAAGCGCCGATCCTCGATCGCGATGAAGGCCCGAGGAACGTAGCTCGGCATGTCCTTGAGCGCCAAAGGCGCACCCGCCAAGTCGCCACGGCGCGCCAAAGGCCGGCCTTGGTCGTCGACAATCTGGATGGACGGCGGCCGCTTGGGAATTTCCAGTGATTGAATGGGTGGCAGGTGCGCTCCCACCCAGATGACCGTGCCAAAGCCGGCAATGCCGAGCCACAGGCAGGCGACCAGTGCCCAATAAGCAAGCCGGCCGAGGCGCGCCCGCAATGTCCGCCGCGCGCGCGCCTTGCGCTTGCGCCGGCGCTTGGGCGGCGCGCTACCGCCGCGCTCGGACGCGGTAACGCGCACCTGCGGAGCGCTGTCGAGCACCGGTTCCCGGCGGCCTTGTCCCCGTCCCTGCGCCATATCGCGATCCGTCCGCCAGCCGGTGGCAGCACGCGCCGCCGGGTCCCAGAAACGAAGCTAGAACGCGCGGTTTAAGGCGGTGTTAAGGGACTGAACGGCCGGAAACCCGCGTCTCCGCGTCGCGTCGGCCGTTGAGCTAGGTCAATTCAATCAGGGCTATGGAGCCTAGGCATAGAGTTTGAGGCACTTGTCAATCGGCGCCCCCAAGAGGACTGCCGCAACACGATGACCCAAGCGCCGCCGCCCGTGACTTTGCTTGAGACCCCGCATGCGCTGCCAGCGAGCGAGGTGGTGGCGCGGCTCGACGTCGCGCCCGCCTTGGGCCTCGACGACGAGGAGGCGAAACGTCGTCTCACCCTTTACGGCCCCAATACCATCGCAGCGCGGCGCCGCATCAGCGCGCTCGCCGTATTGATGCATCAATTCGTCAGCCCGGTGGTCTATCTGCTCGGCGCCGCCGCGGCGCTCGCCTTCTATTTCAGCAAATGGGAGGAAGGCGCGGCGATCGCCGTCGTGCTTGCGCTCAACGGATTGATCGGATTCTTGACGGAATTGAAAGCCGCGCGCTCGATCGAGGCACTGCGCGCGCTCGGCACCCGCTCGACTCGCATCCGGCGCGACGGAGCCACCCATCTCATTCCGGCCGAGCAGATGGTGCCGGGCGACATCGTGCTCTTGGAAGCGGGCGACGCGGTCTCCGCCGATCTGCGGCTGATCGAGGCTTCCAACGTCGCCGCCGATGAATCGACGCTGACCGGCGAGTCGGTCGCGGTCGAAAAGACATGCAATCCCGTCGCCGCCGACGCGCGCCTCGCCGAACGCAGCGCGATGCTGTTCAAGGGCACCGCGCTCACGCGCGGCAGCGGCGTCGGCGTGGTGGTGGCGACCGGCCTTGCGACCGAGCTCGGCCATGTCTCGCAACTGATCGAGGAGACCGAGCCGGGCTCGTCGCCACTGGAAAAGAAGCTGGCGCGATTGTCCGGCCAGTTGATCTGGGCAACGCTCGCTCTCACCGTGCTGATTGCCGCCGTCGGTCTTCTAACCGGCAACGACACTTTCCTGATGATCGAGGCGGCGATCGCGCTCGCCGTGGCCGCTATTCCGGAGGGTCTGCCGATCGTCGCCACGCTCGCGCTGGCGCGCGGCATGTGGCGCATGGCGCGGCAGAACGCGCTGATCGAACGGCTGTCGGCGGTGGAAACATTGGGCGCCACCACCGTCATTCTCACTGACAAGACCGGCACGCTGACCGAGAATAGAATGACCGTGCATCGCGTCTGGCTCGCCTCGGGCGAAATCGAGATCGGCGGTGCTGGCAACGGCGGCCAAGCCATTCAGTTGAACAGCGACTGGCAGCTCGCCCGCCTGATGGAGGTCGCTGTGCTGTGCAATAACGCGACGCTCGGCAGCGGCGCCGAGGAAGGCACGGGCGATCCGATGGAGCTCGCGCTCTTGCGCGCCGGCCGCGCCGCCGGGCTCGAACGCCCGGCGCTGCGCGCGCGCTTTCCGACCATGCGGCGGCACGCCTTCGACACCGCCACCAAGATGATGGCGACGGTGCACGCACACGACGACGGCTATCTGTTCGCGGTCAAGGGCGCGCCGGAGGCCTTGCTGGCCGCCGCCAGGCGCCTCGCTTCGCCCGAAGGCGACATCGCGATGGACGCGGTCGAGCGCAGGGAATGGCTGAGCCGGGTCGAACATCTCGGCCATCACGGTCTGCGTGTGCTCGCCTGCGCCAGCAAGACCTCCAAGGACGCCGATGATCCGCCTTACCAGGGCCTGACCTTTCTCGGCTTGATCGGACTGGAGGACCCGGCGCGCGCCGACGTCCCGCACGCCATCCGCGATTGCCGGCAGGCCGGCATCCGCGTGGTCACGGTGACCGGCGACCACGCCGTCACCGCGCGCAGCATCGGCCGGGCGGTCGGGCTCGCCCATGGCGAAGCGCCGGTGGTCGAAGGTGTCGAGCTGGCGGAACTCGCCAAAAGCGAAGACGCGGACCTCTCCAAGATCAACATCTTTGCCCGCGTCAGCCCCGCCGAAAAGCTCGCGCTGGTGCGCAACTTCCAGGCCTCTGGCGAAATCGTCGCCATGACCGGCGACGGCGTCAACGACGCGCCGGCCTTGAAACAGGCCGACATCGGCGTCGCCATGGGCCTGCGCGGCACCGACGTGGCGCGCGAGGCGGCGGCCATGATCCTGCTCGACGACGCCTTCCCCACCATCGTCAAGGCGGTGCGCGAGGGCCGTGTCATCTTCGGCAATATCCGCCGCTTCGCCGCGTATCTGCTGTCGTGCAACTTGAGCGAGGTGCTGGTGGTGGGGCTGGCGATTCTGTCGACGCTGCCGCTGCCGCTGTTGCCGCTGCAGATCCTCTATCTCAATCTGGTCACCGATATTTTTCCGGCCTTCGCGCTCGCCATGGGCGAAGGCGACCGCGACGTGCTCAAACGGCCGCCGCGCCATCCGAAGGAACCGATCCTCGGCCGCACGCAATGGCTGACCATCGTGCTGCAAAGCTTGGCGCTCACCGCCGGCACCTTTGGCGCGCTGCTGTTGGGGCGGTTTGGGCTTGCGCTCGATCCCAGCACGGTGGTGACGGTGACCTTCCTGACGCTGGCCTTTGCGCAGCTCTGGCACGTCTTCAACATGCGCCATCCGCACGCCGGCCTGTTGCGCAACGAGATCACGCGCAATCGCTTCGTCTGGAGCGCGCTGGCGCTGTGCACGCTGCTGCTGGCGGCACCGCCCTATTGGACGCCGCTTGCCCATGTACTCGGACTGGTGGCCCCGAACGCGGCCATGTGGGCCATCATTCTCGCCATGAGCCTTGCACCACTGATCGTAACGCAGATCGTCATGCTGCTGATCGGGCGCCACCGGGCGGGGAGAGCGCCGCAATGACCCTGCTACTGCCGTGGCTGGAATTGGCGCTCTGCGCCGCGCTGATTGCCCTGGCCGGACCGGTGCTCACGCAATATGGCGACATCATCGCGCGGCTGACCGGGCTGTCGCGCAGCTGGATCGGGCTGGTGCTGCTCGCCACCGCCACCTCATTGCCCGAACTGTTCACCGGCCTGAGCGCGGTGACGGTGGCCGGCGCGCCCAACATCGCGGTCGGCGACGCGCTCGGCAGCTGCATCTTCAACCTGGTGATGCTGGTGCTGCTCGACGAGATGAGCCGCGAGGAACCGATCTACCGGCGTCTCGAACAGGGCCACATCCTGACCGCGGGATTTGGCGTGATCCTGATCGGCGCGGTCGGCGCCATGTTGCTGCTCAGCCGTGACGGTCTCGGCATCCGCTTCTTCCATATCAGCATCTACACGCCATTGATCGTCGTGCTTTATCTGGTCGCAATGCGCGCGGCCTTCGTTTACGAGCGCCGTACCCCGCGCCCGCCGCAGATTATCAAGGCCGAACCCGACCTGACCCTGGCGCGGGCACTCATCCGCTACGCGATGGCTGCCGCCGTGGTGGTGGCTGCCGGCTCTTGGCTGCCTTTCATCGGGCGCGAGCTCGCCGATACCATGGGCTGGAAGACCAGCTTCGTCGGCACCCTGCTGATCGCCGCCGCCACCTCGCTGCCGGAACTGGTCGTCACCGTCAGCGCCCTACGGCTCAATGCCGTCGACATGGCGATCGGCAATCTCCTGGGCAGCAATCTGTTCGACATGCTGATCGTGGCGATCGACGATATTGCCTACAACAAAGGCCCCTTGCTGGCGGCGGTATCGCCGGCACATGCGATTTCGGCCTTCGGCGCTGTGATCATGTCCGGCATCTTCATCGTCGCTCTCTTGTTCCGGCCGGAGTCGCGCTTGCGCGGGACCATTGGCTGGGTCAGCCTGTCGCTGCTGATGGTCTATCTGCTCGTGTGCTACGCCATCTATCTGCATGGCCACTAGCGGCAACGCCACCGCCAACAGCAGGTAAACAAATCATCGGGCAGATTTTTCAAAAGCCGGCGTCAGGCTGCAAGCGAACCCAGGCCCACGGCCGGCCGAACCTCCCATGCATCAATCAAAATACAGTTGCTTAATCCGCATTAGAATGACGCAGCCGTTAAGCCGCCGGCTGCCGAGCCTTAATAAGAGGTTAATACTCATAGTCCGCTAGTGCACCGTAACCATTTACTGCCACTACACCAAACGCCGAAAACGCAAGGATCGCATGTCTTTTCAGCAATATTTGCATAATTCTTTTAACGGCAAGCTGTCGCCGCACGCTGACGGATTCTCTTCATGCCGGCTCAAACTTGCAGCGACAACGCGCCACACAGCGCCGGTGACACGGCCGTCCTCGGATTCGCGCTGTCGGCCCCACGCAAGGTATGGACCTCGTCAGCGGTCCGTCTCGTCGTCATCGCCAGCGCGATCCTGATCGCCGTCATCGTCGCGGCGGTCTGGATACTGCTGTCGGACTTGCGCCGCGACGAGATCGCCAAGAATAAGCGCGACCTCGAAAGCCTGGCTTTGGTGCTCGCCAACCAAATCGACCGGAGCTTCCAGTCAATCGAACTGATCCAGAACGATCTGGTTGAGCGGATCAAGAACAGGGGAATCTCATCCACGGCCGAGCTGCGTCGGCAGATGTCCGATTATGGCACCTACGAGCGGCTCAGGAACCAGATCAGCGCACTGCCCTATATCGACGCCATCGTACTGACGGGCCCAGACGGCAAACTGATCAATTTCTCCCGTAGCTGGCCCGTGCCGCCTATTCATAAACCCAACGCCGTTCGCAATCGCATCTTCAACGGCACGCATCTGACGTATTACGTAGACTCGGCGGCGCGCAGCCCCGCCAATGGCGAGTGGATCATCCCGCTCACGCGCAAAGTCGCAGGGCCCGGCGGCGCCTATCTGGGAGCCGTACTCGGCGTTATGCGGCTCGACTATTTCGAGAAGTTGTTCGAGAACGTGGCACGCGACGACGACCGCTCAATCTCGCTCTTCACCAGCGATGGCATTCTAATCGCCCGCTACCCGCGAAACGATGCGCTGCGCGGCAAGTCGTTCATCCAACGCGCCGTATTCAAGAAATTCCTATTGCGCGGTCGCCCCGGCACCGTCGAACAGGCGAGCGTGACCAGCGGCCGTAATCTGCTGATCTCTGGCCACAATCTGCCGAATCACCCATTGGCGGTCGTGATCACCAGACGGCTCGACGTTGCGCTCGCGAGCTGGCGCTTGGCTGCCCTTTACGTTGCCGGTGCGGCCATCATCATCGCATTCATGATCGGCGCCGCCGCCTTCTTCATCGCGCGCGAGATCGCTCGCAAGATCCAACTGCAGAATCAACAACTCGATGCCGCCCTCAACAATATGTCGCAAGGGCTCGCGATGTTCGACGCCGCAGCCCGGCTGATCGTCTGCAACCGGCGCTACATCGACATGTTCCGCATGCCGCCCGAGGCGATACGGCCCGGGATGACGCTACAGGATCTCCTCCGTATTCGGATTGCCTGTGGTACCTATGCGAAG
>JAKAMD010000336.1 GCA_021823875.1 Pseudomonadota bacterium
GTTGGAACCGCGCACATGGCGGGTCTGTGGCGTCTCGCCGAAAGGCAGAACGTGGACGAAGGGCTCCTTCGCGTAAAACTTTAAAAGTACCGCGTGAAGTTCCTCCGGCGGCCGGCCCCGCCGCCCGCGCACATAGATGGTCGAGAGGATGCCCCGGTTCATCGGCACCAGATGCGGGGTGAAAGTGACGATCACCTCCCGCCCGGCGGCCGCCGAGAACTCCTGGTCGAGCTCGGCCATGTGCCGGTGATGGCCGACGCCATAGGCGTTGAAGCCTTCCGACACTTCCGAGAACAGCATGGCTTCCTTCGCCGCCCGCCCCGCGCCGGTCATGCCCGACTTGGCGTCGACCACGATCTCATCGAGTTCGATCGCCTTGGCCTCGATCAGCGGAATGAGCGGAAGCTGCGCGCAGGTGGTGTAGCAGCCGGGATTGGCGATGAGCCGCGCCTTCTTAATGTCGCGCCGGTGCACCTCGACCAGGCCGTACACCGCTTCCTGCTGCAATTCAGGCGCATGATGCTCATGGCCGTACCACTTGGCGTAGGCCGCGGTGTCGTGCAGCCGGAAGTCGGCCGACAGATCGACCACCTTGGTCGCAGGGGCGGCGGCGAGCAACGCCTTCACCACCTTCTGGGTGGTGGCATGCGGCAGCGCGCAGAACGCCACATCGAGCCCGGCCGCCGCCCAGTCGATCCCTTCAAGGGCCACCAGCGTCGGCAGGTCGAACGGCGAGAACTGCGGGAATACCTGGCGCATGGCCTTGCCGGCACTGCGTTCGGCGGTGAGCAGCGTGATCTCGACGCGCGGATGGCGCAGCAGCATCCGCACCAGTTCGGAGCCGGTGTAGCCGGAGGCGCCGAGGACGCCAATTTTCGCTTTTTGGGCCATGCGTTGTTCCTCATCCAGTGTCTTAACGAACTACCGGAAGAAGGCCAACTGCGGGGATTTTCGGAAATGATGTGCCGCGGCCTTCATCCGGCGGCACGGGTGACGGCTAATGCCAGGCCCGTGCCGGGGTGGCACGGCGGCGGCGGAATTGCGCTGTCACGGTCGTCATCATGGGCGCGCGCTATAGGCCGACCGCCCCGGCCCGTCAAGCAGTCCCGCGGGCGCTCAAAACAAGAAGGCCGCCTGATGGGCGGCCTTCCCTCGCGTCGTCGGCGGGCGCCCTTTCAGAGCGTCGGATTCCAGGCCGTGCGCACCAGCCGGTAGCCGGTGCCGTTCTTCTCGACGTGCCCGATCGGGGGGAACTGATAGTGGAAGCCGACCACCGTTACCTTTTCCGCCGACATCATGTCGAAGAACTTGTGCCGGGTTTTCACCGACGGCGACAAGAGCCCTGCCGGCTCACGCGACAAACAAATCGTGAGTTTCCGCATACGGAGGCTGAAATCGTTCCGCTGGGGTGAACACTTTCATTTGCGCGCATATGCGACCCCTGGCTTTCGGGCCGCGCGCAAAATCGTTATCGTTCGCACCGTCATGCGGACGCGGGCGCGACACGCATGTTTTGCCATTCAAAAAACGACCTGGGAGGATTCATCGTGATCAGGACGCTTGCTTTTGGCGCGGCAACCGCAGCCCTCGCCGCATTTCCCGGCACAGGTCCGGCCGCCGCCGCCACGTTGAAGGTGTTGTCGCAGAAAACCGTCGACGCCACCGGCCATGTCGAGTCCGTCGGCTACGACGCCGCCAACAAGGTTTTCTACCTCAGCAATTTCGGCCCGGCGATGAAGCCCGCCGACAAGGACGGCAAGGGCCACATGACCAAGATGTCGCTCGACGGCAAGATCCTGCAGGAAAGCGTGCTGCCGGCGCACGGCGAAGTGATGAACAAACCGAAAGGCAATTTGATCGAGAACGGCCATCTCTGGGTGACCGATATCGATTCCGTTTGGGAATTCGACCTCAAGACCGGCAAGAGCCGGCACGTACTCCTGCCCGGCATCACCTTCGCCAACGACCCGACCATTCTGGGCGGCGCGCTCTATGTCAGCGACAATCGCTCCGACAAGCTGGTCAAGGTTGAACCGGCCGAATTCCTGAACATGAAGGGCGATCCCAAGATCACACTGGAGTTTTCCGGCAAGAGCGTCTACCCGAACGGTCTGTGGCCGGCGCATAACGGCAACCTGCTGATGGTCGGCTTTGCCGCAAAGGACAAACCGCGCGGTATCTACGAAATGAAGCCGGGCGGCGAGCCGAAGCTCATCTCCAAGCCCATCGGCATGCTCGATGGTCTCTACCAGATGAAAGACGGCGATCTCCTGGCCACCGATTGGGTATCGGGCTCGCTTTTCCAATGGAACGCCAAGAGCGGCATGCACATCCTCGCCAAAGGCTTCAAAGGCCCGGCCGACATCGCCGTGGTGCCGAACGCCAAGGGCTACCTGGTGGCGCTGCCCGATCTGGTCGCCGGCAAAATCCACCTGATCCAGTTGGGCCACTAATCGCTGCTGCGGCCATCACCGGGCCGGCGCGTCAGCGCCGGACCCGGCACGGCGCATTCACCACAGCCACTTCAACGCAGCCGAAATGACGTCGCCAAGCGTGAGCAGCACCGCCGCCCAGACGAAGGCGGAAGAGAAGTTGGCGAGTTGGAAGCGCCAATACGGCATTTCGAAAATCCCGGCCACCAGCGGCACCGAGGCGCGCAACGGCCCGAAGAAGCGGCCGATGAAAATGCCGAGAATGCCCCACCGCTTCACGAAGGCCTCGCCGCGCGGGATCAGGTCGGGATGGCGCGACAGCGGCCAGATGTGCTGCACCGAATATTCCAGCTTGAGGCCGATCCAATAGGACAGCCAGTCACCGAGCGCGGCACCCAAGCTGCCGGCAATCCAAACCGGCCAGAAGCTCAGCCCGTTGGAACTGATCAGCGCGCCGATCGCCACCAGCGCCGCCCAGGCCGGGATCAGTAGCGAAATGAACGCGAGCGACTCCCCGAATGCCAGCGCAAAGACGATCGGCGCCGCCCACGCGCGGTGGTCGTGCACGAAGGTCGTGATGTCCTGGACGTAGGCTGAAAGGCTCATCGCGGGAACACAAGGGGCCGGGTCAAAGGCGGTCCTCTCTATCGCAAGGACGCGCGCTCCGCTATCCCCGGCCCGCCATGCCGGCGCCGCGGTTCGTGGCATAGTGACTGGCAAGTGATTCGCACCGTTCCTATCTAGCGCGCGTGATCCCGAAAAGTGGGCACCGATTTTCGGAAAAGATCACGCGCAAACGTCAAGATTCTCATGGCCAAATCAACGACCAAGAAGAAAACCGCCCCGGAACCCGACCTGTTCGATGCCCCGGCGGCCAAGCCCGCTGCGCGCAAGCCGGCCAAAACGGCCGCGCGTTCCAAGGCATCGCCGCAACCCGGGCGAGGCAAATCCGGGCGCGGCTCCGGCGCGGAGAGCGGCTACACCGCCAAGCACATCGAGGTGCTAGAGGGGCTGGAGCCGGTGCGCCGCCGCCCCGGCATGTATATCGGCGGCACCGACGAGAAGGCGATGCATCACCTTTTCGCCGAGGTGATCGACAACGCCATGGACGAGGCGCTCGCCGGCCATGCCGACTGGATCGAGGTCGAGCTGGAAGCCGACGGCTTCATCTCCATCACCGACAACGGCCGCGGTATGCCGGTCGACAACCATCCGAAGTTCAAGAACAAATCGGCGCTCGAAGTGATCATGTGCACGCTGCACGCCGGCGGCAAGTTCGACTCCAAGGTTTACGAGACCTCTGGCGGCTTGCACGGCGTCGGCGTCTCGGTCGCCAATGCGCTGTCCGAGCGCATGGAGGTCGAAGTCTGGCGCGAGCAGACGCACTACCGCATGGCGTTCGAGCGCGGCAAGCCGAAAGGCAAGCTGGAGAAGCTCGGCCGCGCACCCAACAAGCGCGGCACCAAGGTGCGCTTCCGGCCCGATCCGCAGATTTTCGGACCGAAGGCCGCCTTCAGACCCGAGCGCGTGTTCAAGATGACGCGCTCCAAGGCTTATCTGTTCGGCGGCGTCGAGATCCGCTGGAGTTGCGCGCCCGAGCTCCTGAAAGGGCTCGACGATGTTCCCGAGAAAGCGATCTTCCACTTTGCCGAGGGGCTAAAGGATTACCTCGCGGCCAGCGTCAACGGCGCCACGCTGGTGCATCCCGACATCTTCACCGGCTCCTCCGGCAAGACCGGCCGTCACGGCACCGCCGAATGGGCGGTG
>JAKAMD010000337.1 GCA_021823875.1 Pseudomonadota bacterium
GACGATGAAAAAGTTGTAGCCGAGCACGACGAACCAAGGAGCGATTTCGCCGGCCAGCCGTGCGCGCGAGGTGCGCTGCACGACGTAGAGCGACGTGGCGATCAGCACGTTACCGCCGAAGGCGAAGATAGCGGCTGAGGTGTGCAGCGGCCGTACGCGCCCGAAATTGACCCATTGGTCGAAATTGAGGTGCGGGAACGCCAACTCCAACGCGATAAAGACGCCGATCGAGAAGGCAGCAACCCCCCAGAACACCGCGGCCGCCGCAGCGAATTTGATCGGGCCCAAGTTGTAGTTGGGCTTGCCTTCGATCTCGCGCGCCGGCAACTCGGCCGGGCGGTCGTAGTAGCGGTTAATGATGGCGAAGACCGCGGCGATGCTACCTGCGGTAAACAAATAGGCGTGGAATGCGTATTCAGGCGTGTAGGCCTTGGCCGCAATGACGATCGACAGGATCGCCAGCGCAACAAAGGCCAGCGCCGTGCCGCCTTCGCCGATGGTCATGGTTTTCTGAGCGCGTACGTTCGCCATGCGTGCTGGTCCGTCTTCTGGCCTGAGAAGGAGGGTGGAGTCCGAAAAACCCTTATCGACGCTGTGCCGCACCCGCTCCTTGATGCAAATCAAACTCATAGTCAGTCTAATGTGCTTGGCGGCCGGGCGGCGGCCCACGATTCGGCACATGTCGACGTTGTGTGCAAGACTAAAAAAAGCGCACCCCCGTGCCGACCGGCCGCGGGGGTGCGTCTTGCCGAATGCCGCCTCGGGGAGGCCGGTTCAGGCTGCTGCCTTGACCTCAACCTTCTTGCTTTGAGCCGGGGCCGGCTTCGGCACCACCACTTTCAGCACCCCCTTGTCGATGGTGGCCTTGATGGCATCGACATCAACATTCGAGGGCAGTTCAAGCGACCGCTCGAACGCGCCGTAGCTGCGTTCGACCAGCCGGTAGTTCGTGTCCTTCTCCTCTTTTTCCGCCTTCTTCTCGCCACGGATCGTCAAAACGTTGTCGGCGAGATTGACCTGCACGTCCTTTTCCTCAAGGCCCGGCAGTTCGGCGGTGATCTCGATCTCCTTGTCGGTTTCCGACACGTCCATGGTCGGCAGCATTTTCATGCCGTCACCGAGCGTGCCGAGGCTCGGGAAACCACGCGTGAAATCGTCGAACAGCCGGTCGATTTCACGTTGCAGGGAGAAGAACGGATTATCGGCGCGAGCGACGTCGCGCTGGCGGCCGACCGGAATCAAGGATTTCAGATTCATGGTACGCCTCCATTCGCTGGAGCCGTCTCATTTTGGGCGGCGGATTCTCATACAATATTTGCGGATTTTTGCCTTGCGTTAGGTCAAAGCAAAACGGCCGCCGGCATCGGCCAACGCCTTAGCAAGGCTGCATAATTCCACACGTCTTCAGGACGTGCTGGCCGCTCGCGTGCTCTCGATCACCATGCCGGAAACCGGCTCGATCCAGGCCAGATTGTCCTTGACCGCCTTGACGCCGGGGATGTTCTCGGCAGCGATTTTCAGCGCGTCACGCTGGCGCTCATCGAAGATCGTGCCCCACAGTTCCACCACCCCGTCGCGCACCATCACATCGATCATGGCGGCGGGCGCCCAGGTCTGCTGCTTGATCTCGGCCAGCAGCTGCTCGCGAATGGCTGTATCGCTCTCGGTCACCGGCGGCGCCGTGCGCGCCATGCTGACCATGGCATGCATCAGGTTCGAACGGGTCACGATGCCGGTGAGCTTGCCGTCCTTCATGACCGGCACGCGCTTGATCTGATGACGCTCCATCAGTTGCACAATGTCGTCGAGGGATGCGTCTTCACCCACCGTTTGCACGTCGGTGGTCATCACTTCGGACACCTTGCTGCCGTGCGATTGGGAATATTCGGCCGCCATGCGGCCCGGACCCATGAGGAATTCGAGCCAGCGCGACCGGCGCCGCTGCGTCTGGGTTTCCCGCCGGCGCAGGAAATCGCCTTCCGACAGAATGCCGATGAGCTTGCCGGCGCTGTCCACGACGGGCAAGCCGCTGATGCGGTGCTGCAACATCAGCCGGGCGGCCTGCAGCACGGTGGAGTCCGGATCGATCGTGATCACGCTACGCGTCATGACATCGCGGGCCTGCATGATCGTCCTCCATTGTTGGAATTTTATCCTTCCATGCAATGAGATGGATGATATTGACCCAGGTCAAGCGAGAACACTTTCGCCCGCGCGGGCGATGCGGCGCATCCGCGCCGGGCTTCACAGTCCCGCACAAAAGAAAAGCCCCGGCACCGAGTGCCGGGGCAGTTTGGCCGAACAAAGTCAGGGAGAACGACGTTCGGCTTAGAACCGGAGGATCAAGTCGTCAGGCATTCAAGCGACTAAGGGCAGCACGATTACGCAGCACAATGCGCCGCGAGCTCGGCACCGCGATAGCCGCAGAATTCTCAAGTTGAGTCAGGGTCCGGGACACGGTCTCGATGGTGAGACCGAGATAATCGGCGATGTCCTGGCGCGACATCGGCAATTCGATCTCGTTGGCGGAAGTGCTGCGCGTGGCCATCTCGAGCAGGAAGCCGGCCACCCGCTCCTGTGCGGTCTTGATCAGCAGCAGGATGTGGCCTTGCGCGCGCTGCAGCTCATCGGCCGTCATGGCCCAGAGCTGGCGGGCGACTTCGTTGTCGCGGCTGGCCAGCGCGACCAGCGTGTTGCGCTTGATCACCAGCACCTTGCTCTCGACAATCGCTTCCGCGGAGAAAGTGTGGTCGTCGCCGACCTCAAGGCCGAAAATGTCGCCGGGCAAGTAGAACCCGCCGATCTGGCGCCGCCCATCACTCAGCACCTTATAGGTGCGCACGGCGCCGTTTACCACCTTGTAGAGATATTCGGCCGGCTCGTTCTCGCCGTAGATTTCGGCATTGCGGGCGAAAGGCATGGCCGCGCCCATCAACTCGATGGAATTGCCGAGTGTCCCCAGAGTCGCCGGAGCAGGGCGCGCCGAACGCGCGACCGGCTGCTGCGTAGAACCGCGAGCGGTCATTGGCTGACTGTGCATGGCGCTCAAGTCCTCGGTGAATTCGATGGTTAAGCGATATCGCTGGCAACAGCCTGTCGAAATTCAGATAATCTCCATAGGGGATTCACCGGAGGTTCCGAGAGCACCGGGCGATCGGCGAAAACGGCCGTAAAAATGTCAGAACCTATTGAAAAGTCACATCATTTTATGACGGAGGAGCGGGGTAAGATTCTCCGCTACGGGCTGGCGCCGACCCTCGTGGCGCTCGCCCTTGCAGCGCGCGCATTGCTGGTTCCCGTTTTGCAGGACGATTCGATTTTTCTGTATTTCGCCCCCGCCGCCCTGATCGCGGCCGGCGTCGGCGGCCTGGGCCCCGGCCTGCTCGCCACCGGCCTCAGCCTTGCCGTGGTTTACCTCGGGCTCGACCGCCCTGAGCCCTTAACGCATACCGCCTTGGTCAATGCGGTCGCCTTCGCCGCTATCGGCCTCGGCGTGTCATGGGGCGGCGAGCTCTTGCATCGCAGCCGCCGCCGCGCCAACGAAATGACCTCGGACGCGCTGTCGCGCGAGGCACATCTGCAATCGATCCTCGACACCATGCCGGAGGCCATGATCGTGATCGACGAGCATGGCGTCATGCAGAGTTTTTCGAGCGCGGCCGAGCGGCTGTTCGGTTACGCGGCGTCGGAAGTGGTCGGGCAAAATGTCAGCATGCTGATGCCGTCGCCTTACCGCGAAAGCCACGACTTCTACATGGAGCGCTACCTGCAGACCGGCGAGCGCCGCATCATCGGTATCGGCCGCGTGGTGGTCGGTTTGCGCAAGGACGGCTCGACGTTCCCGATGGAACTGGCGGTTGGCGAGATGAAATCGGGCGACCGGCGTTTCTTCACCGGATTCATCCGCGACCTGACCGAGCGACAGAAGACCGAGGCGCGGCTGCAAGAACTGCAATCGGAACTCGTCCACATTTCACGGCTCACCGCCATGGGCGAGATGGCCTCGACGCTCGCGCACGAGCTCAATCAGCCGCTGTCGGCGATCACCAATTACCTGAAGGGCTCGCGCCGGCTGTTGCAAGGCGTCACTGACGAGCGCGTGGAGCCCATGCGCGACGCCCTGGAAAAAGCCACCGATCAGGCCATGCGCGCCGGCCAGATCATCCGGCGGCTGCGCGACTTCGTCTCGCGCG
>JAKAMD010000338.1 GCA_021823875.1 Pseudomonadota bacterium
CCACTCGTCAAACGCCCGCACGCCTGCGTTTAGGCGCTCGGCGATCAGCTCATCCGATGCGGGCGCGCCAGCCGCCGAAGCAGCGGCCGAAATACTAGATTTTGACATTGTGGTGTCAAGCCGATAATTCCGAACATTTTCGCAAGGCCGTTTTTGAAGCTGACATTACACACCATGTCTGCTTCGGGTCATTAGCAGACATTTGCAGTGCAAATAGCCCATGTCTGCTTTACCCGCTAGAGCATACATTGTGCGGCCAATCCAAACGGCTTTTGGTTACCGGTTAATGAGTCCACGCCCTAGATATCCGTTCGTCCCCGCGTAAGCGGGGACCCAGGAATCATGGCCTCTCTCGGCCTCATGGTGAGGAGCGCTGCGAAGCAGAGCGTCTCGAACCATGGGGCCGCCCCATCCTTCGAGACGCATCGCTTCGCGATGCTCCTCAGGATGAGGCGGAGAAAGGCTGTGGTGTACTGGTCTCTGCTTTAGGGCCGACAGTTGAGGGTTACACTGCAGCATGCGCTGAATTTACGGCGCCGCGCCCGCGCGGTTCTTCTTCTTCAGATCCGCCACCTGCGACAGCGCGCGGTTCGACAGCGGCAGGTCGACCGGTTCGCCGAGATCGGCCGACAGATCGGCGGCGGTGTAGGTCTCCATCACCATGCGCGCCGATTCCGGCGTCACCATCGGCGGCCGGTCGCGGATGCAGGCTTCCAGGAAGTGCAGCGTCTCCGGTCCCATCTGGCCGGCATAGACGTGGTCGACCTGTTCGCCCGGCATGGTCGACATCGGGAACTGCTGGCCGCCCTGCATGGTGTTGAGCCAGTTGTCGCGATGGGTGTCGTCGAGCACGAGCGAGCCTTCGGTGCCGAGGATCTCCACCCAGGTGGCGCAATAATTCGGATAGCTCGGCGGCAGGTTCCAGCCGCCGCAGATATTGGCGACCAGCCCGTTGTCGAAGGTGACCACCGAGAACATCACGTCGTAGGAGCCGTTCACCGGCTTCATGTAGCCGTAGGAGCCCTGCGAATAGACGCGCACCGGTTTCGCCGGCTCCAACAGCCAGAACACGAAATCGAGGTCGTGCGTGGATTCCATCACCACCGGCGACAGCCGCACGCGGCCGGCGATCTTCTTGCCGAGGCTGCGCGAGAGATGCCGGCTCACCATGACCGACACCACATTGCCGAGCGTGCCGTCGGTGATCTTCTTCTTGGCGTAGGCGAATTTGGTGTTGAAGCGCTGCGAATAGCCGATGGTGAACTTCACTCCGTTGCGCTTGGACAGTTCGATCAGCTCGTCGGCTTCCCACAATTCGAGCGCGATCGGCTTCTCCAGCAGCACATGCTTGCCGGCTTTCAGGCAGTCCTTGGCGATCGGATAGTGGTTTCCTTCCGGGGTGGTCGAGATATAGACCACGCTGATGTTCGGGTTCTTGATGATGTCCTGGTAGTCGAGCGTCGCCGTCGCCGGCTTGGTGAGCTCGGCCACTTCCTTGAGCCGGTCGGGCCGGATCTCGCAGATGTGCAGCTTGTCCACCAGCGCCGAACGCGACAGCGTTTCCGAGCGAATTCCACCGCACCAGCCGGTGCCGATCACCGCTGCTTCAACCGTTTTCACTTGGACGTTCCTCTTGGTTGTTTTTCGGGCGGGACATTAGCCGCTCAATTATTCTTTGTCATTCCGGGGCGGCCCGAAGGGCCGAACCCGGAATCCAGAGCGACAATGAAGAGCTTTCGTCCTGGCCCTGGATTCCGGGTTCGCTCGCTGCGCGAGCGCCCCGGAATGACGGGACCTAAGCCGGCATGCCCACCCCAAAAACCTGCTTGGCGAACTGCGGGTAAACTTCGGCCAGTTGCGGCGCCACCACCGCGCGCATCAAACGCAGCGCCTCGGCCGACGGCGCCGGCGTTTCCGGCACGGTGGCCGGCCGCGCGAAGTCGAAGCCGGTGTGCTCGATCACCTCATCGACCGTGTGGCCGGGATGCACGCTTTGAAGCGTGAAGCGCCCGTTGGCGAACGAAAACACGCAGCGGTTGGTGACCAGTGCGATCGGTCCGCCCGGCCGGAACACATTGTCCGCGCTCATGCCCGGGGCGCTGATGAAGTCGACCTTGGGCACCAGCGTGCGGCGCGAATGCTCGGTGCGGAACAGGATGACCTTGGGCACCACGTAATAGAGATAGGCCGAGCCGAACGAGCCGGGGAAGCGCACCTTGGGATGGCCGTGGTCGCCGATCTCGACCAGGTTGATGTTGCCCTGGCCGTCGATCTGTCCGCCCGACAGGAAGAACACGTCGATGCGGCCCTGCCCGGCGCAGTCGAACAGTTCGCGTGCGCCGTCGGTGAAGAAATTGTGCTTGCGGCTTTGCAACAGCGAGACGTAAGGCCGCCCATTGCCGTTCCGCTCGCGCGCCAGCAGCGCGGCGGTGGCCGGAATCGGCGAGGCATTGCCCACCGCCACATGACGCACGTCGCCGATCAGCCGCGCGATCACGTCGGCCAGCAGTTCTTCGGGGCGGAACCCGCCATTCGTCATGGCCGGGCTCGCCCCGGCCATCCACGCCTTTCTTGTTGCCAAGACGTGGATGCCCGGCACAAGGCCGGGCATGACGGATTCTTGCTACGCCGTCTGCTTCTCATACACATACCTGTCGAGATAGTCCGCGAAGCCTTCCGGCGTCGCCGCCAGTTTGGCGTAGAGCGCGAGATGCTCGGCATCGGCCGCGTAATAGTCCGGCAGCGGCAGCGGCCAGGCGCCGCGCTCGGCCACGGCAATGCTGTCGACGTAGAAGCCCGGCAGCGTGCCGGCCGCCAGCACCGGATCGGCCAGCAGGTCGCCGTCGTGCATCTTCTCCACCGTCGCCACGGTCTTTACCGCCGCATGCGCCATGGTTGCCAGTTCGCGCTGGCGGCCGATCCAGACATTGCCGAAACGGTCCGCCATCGGCGCATGGATGAGCGCCACGTCCGGCCGGATCGCCGGCAGCAACACGATCGGATCGGCATTGCCGAACGGGCTGTCGATCACTTTCCAGTCGTCGCGGTACTTCAAAACGTCGGAGCCGATCAGCCCGCGCAGCGGCATGAACGGCACGCCCTTCTCGGCAGCCTGCAAACCGGCATGCAGGGCCGGGCAGGTGGCGTCCTTCATGGTGATGGTGCGGCCGGTGATGGCGGCGGAAAAGCGTGGCGCCGGGCCGAATTCGCCCAGGCTCACCGCGCTGGTCTCCAATGTCGCCACGCAGCCGGCGCCGATCAGGAGGTCGGCCTGCAGGCTGGAGGTGGGCAGCGCCACCAGATGCAGGCGCTTGACGCCGCGCCGGATCAGCGCCCGCGTCGCCGCCATCGGCACGCCCGAAACTTCGCGCGGTACAACCAATAGGCAGCCGTCGGTAATGGGCGCAAGCGCCTCCTCGAGCGGCTTTGTCCCCGGGCCGGTCATGGGTTCCTTGTTACGACTTGCCGGGGCGGCGTCAATGCCGTCCGCGCGGGTTGAGAATTAGGTCTCCCACCCTTGCCTGCCGCCGCCCCCTCCCGCACACTGGCGGCCGGTCCGTCCCCGCCCGTGACAACAAGAAACGCAAGAACGGGGACCAGACGCCTTCAGGCGCTGGACTGAACATGGGAGGAAGTCATGCGCGTTGCTACGCTCGCCCGCTTCGGGCTCTCCGCCATTATTGCCGCTGTCACCGCCGCCGCCTTGTCGCTGCCGGCCGCGGCGCAAGACCATGTCTGGCGCCACGGTCTCATCAAGGCCAAGGCCGACGCCGGCATCTACCTGATGATCACCACCCACGACTTCGCCAAGAAGCAGGGCCTCGATCTCAAGATCTCGGAATTCCGCAACGACCAGATCGCGCTCAAGGCACTGATCGCCGGCGAGATCGACAGCTATGAGGGCGGCCCGCAAGGCGTGTTCTCGGCCGACTCCAAGGGAGCCGACATCCGCATTATCGGCTGCCACTGGGTGGTGGTGCCGCACGGCATCTATGCCAGGGGCGACATCAAGACGGTCGCCGATCTCAAGGGCAAGACCATCGCGGTGTCGGCGCCCAATACCATGCCCGACATACTGGCCCATTTCGCGCTGGAGAAATACGGCGTCGATCCCAAGACCGTGAAGTTCGCTGCCGTCGGCGGCGATCGCGACCGCGATCAGGCGCTGGTCGGCG
>JAKAMD010000339.1 GCA_021823875.1 Pseudomonadota bacterium
GATCTGTACACCCGCCTGTTCCTGCATTTCCTGCACGCGCTGACCGAGCGCGAGAAGCACGTCGCCACCTTCCTGTTCGGTACGCGGCTGACCAATGTCACCCGTGCCATCCGGCACCGTGACCCCGACGAAGCCTTGGCGGCATGCGGCGCGCATGTGGTCGATTGGTCGGGCGGCACCCGCATCGCCTCCTCGCTGCGCGAGTTCAACAAGCGCTGGTCGCGCCGCGTGCTCGGGCAGGGCGCCGTCGTGCTCTTGATCACCGACGGGCTTGAGCGCGACGCCGACGACACGCTATCCTTCGAGATGGACCGGTTGCACCGCTCGTGCCGCCGGCTGGTTTGGCTCAATCCCCTGCTGCGCTTCGAGGGCTTCGAGGCGCGTGCCAAGGGTGTGCGAACCATGTTGCCGCATGTTGACGAACTGCGGCCGATCCACAATCTGGAATCGATGGCAGGCTTGGTGCGCGCGCTATCGGGCGCGCCCGCCAAGAGCTATGATCCAAAGGCGATGCTGCGACACGTGGCTTAACAACGCTGTCATTGCCGGGCTTGACCCGGCATCCATCCAGGAAGATGGACCCGCGGGTCAAGCCCGGGTGACGACCGGGAAACTGGCGACGGAGGTGCATGATGCTCTCGCGCGATGAAGATATCCTCAAGGCCGCCGAAGACTGGCGCAAGGACGGACGCGGGGTGGCGCTCGCCACCGTGATGGAGACCTGGGGCTCGGCGCCGCGGCCGGTCGGCTCCAATCTGGTGATCGATGCGGAAGGCAATTTCCTTGGGTCGGTTTCCGGGGGCTGCGTCGAGGGCGCGGTGGTGGCGGAGGCCATGGACGTGATCGAGGACGGCAAGCCGCGCATGCTGGAATTCGGCGTCGCCGACGAGACCGCCTGGAAGGTGGGGTTGTCCTGCGGCGGCACCATCCGCGTTTATGTGGAGAAGGTCAGTTGAAAATCGACATCCTGCATGAGCTCAACGCCGAGCGTGCCGCGCGGCGCGCGGTGGTCGTCGTCACCGACGTGGCAAGCGGCACGCAACGGCTGGTGAAGTTCGCCGACATCGCCAAGGACCCGCTGCATAACGTCATCGAGAAGCACGTGCGCATGGGCAAGAGCGGCATGGAGGAGACCACGCAAGGGCGCTTTTTCCTCACCGTGCACGTGCCGTCGCCGCAGCTTGTCATCACCGGCGCGGTGCACATCAGCCAGGCGCTGGCGCCGATCGGGCAGATGCTCGGCTATGACGTGACCATCGTCGATCCGCGCACCGCTTTTGCCTCGGTCGAGCGTTTCCCCGATATCAAGGTGATCGCGGAATGGCCGGACGTGGCGCTGCCGCCACTTAATGTTGATCATTACACGGCGTTCGTCGCGCTCACGCACGATCCGAAGATCGACGATCCGGCGCTCAAGCACGCGCTATCGCGCGAGTGTTTCTATATCGGCGCGCTCGGCTCACGGAAGACCCACGCCAAGCGGGTTGAACGGCTGAAAGCCGCCGGCATCAATGATCGCGATATCGCGCGCATTCATGCGCCGATCGGGCTTGCCATCGGTGCGGTGTCGCCGGCCGAAATCGCGGTCGCCATCATGGGCGAGATCACCGCGACGCTGCGGCTGAAGGCGGAAAAGGCGGAAGCGGCATGAAATTCGGCGCCGTCCCCATCGAGGAAGCGCGCGGCGCCACCGCGGTGCATTCGATCCGCCAGGGCGCGTTGGTGCTCAAGAAGGGGACGCTGATCACCGACAAGGAAGTCGCCGCGCTGAAGTCGGCCGGGGTCAAGGAAATCGTGGTGGCCCGGCTCGAACCGGGCGATGTCTCCGAGGACCAGGCTGCCGCCGACATCGCATCCGCCGTAGCAGGCGAGGGCGTGCATGCCGACCGTGCATTCACCGGCCGCACCAATCTGTTCGCCGAGACCGCCGGGGTGCTGGTGGTCGATCGCGAGGCCATTGACGCGCTCAACACGATCGATGAAGCGGTGACGTTGGCGACGCTGTCGAAATACAAGCCGGTGGTGGAAGGCGAGATGATCGCCACCGTCAAGATCATCCCCTTCGCGGTCGCAGGCGCTGCGCGTGACAAAGCGGTGGCGCAAGCCGCCAAGGCCAAACCGGTGATCCGCGTCGCGCCCTACACCATCAAGAAGATTGGCGTGGTCTCCACCCTGTTGCCGGGACTGGCGCCCAAGGTCATCGACAAGACATTGAAGATCACGCAGGCGCGTATCGCGCCGGCCGGTGCTACCATTGTCGCCGAACGCCGTGTGCCGCATGAACGGGAAGCGCTGGCGCGCGCCATCGACGAGGTGCGGCAGGCCGGCGCCGAGATGATCATCGTGTTCGGCGCATCCGCCATCGCCGATCGCCGCGACGTCATCCCCGCGGCCATCGAGTCAGTTGGCGGCGCGATCGAACATTTCGGCATGCCGGTCGATCCCGGCAATCTGATGCTGATCGGCCGGCTGCAGGGCCAGCCGGTGCTGGGCGCGCCGGGCTGCGCGCGCTCGCCCAAGGAGAACGGCTTCGACTGGGTGCTGATGCGGCTGCTTGCCGGTCTGCCGGTCAGCCGCGCCGACATCACCGGGATGGGCGTGGGCGGGCTGTTGATGGAGATCGTCACGCGGCCGCAACCGCGCGAGGAGCGCGTGCCGGAGAAAGGCCGCCGCATCGCCGCAGTGGTGCTGGCCGCCGGCCGCTCCACCCGCATGGGCGCGGTCAACAAGCTTATCGCCGAGATCGGCGGCAAGCCGCTGGTGCGCATCGCCGCCGAGCAGGCGCTGGCGTCGCAGGCGAGCCCGGTCATCGTGGTCACCGGTCATGAAAGGGAAAAGGTCGAGGCGGCGCTCGACGGCCTGCCCGTCCGCTTGGTGCACAATCCGGATTATGCCGACGGTCTCGGCACCTCGGTGCGCACCGGTATCGGGGCGGTGCCGCAGGATGCCGATGGCGCGGTGATCTGTCTCGGCGACATGCCGCAAGTCGACAGCGCGCTGATCGACAAGCTGATCGCAGCCTTTGATCCTGAACAGGGCGCGCTGGTGGTGGTGCCGAGCATCGATGGCCGGCGCGGCAATCCGGTCTTGTGGTCACGCCGCTTCTTCCCGGACCTGATGCAGATCCAAGGCGATATCGGCGCCCGCCAGCTGATCGGCAATTACGCCGAGGCGGTCATCGAAATACCGGTGGCCGACGAAGCGACGCTCATCGACGTCGACACGCCCGAGTCGCTCTCCGCCGTCAAGGCGGAAATCGAACGCGCTTAAGACTCGAATCATTGATCGAAACCGCGACTCACACCCTTATCGGATGCGGACGCATCGGTAAGGGAAGACGATGTCCGAGAACGTGACGTCCTGGTTGCGCGCGTTGGTCGCGGGCTCGCTGCTGCTGGCGAGCGCGACGGTGATGTTGGTCACCGTCACGGTGACGCGCGCGCCGGCCGCTGGTGCGCTCGCGATCGGTGCCTGCGGCGCTTTTGGTCAGGCCTACGATTACCGCAGCTTGGCAGGCGCGCGGAAAAGTGCGCTGGCGAAATGCGAAGGCGATGGCTGCCGGGTGGTGGCGACGTTTCGGCGCGGCTGCGCCGCTTTTGCGATCGATTTCCGGAACGGCTGCGGTGCCCATGGTTGGGGCAGGGCGGTTGGGCTTGGGCGTGCCCAGAATGTGGCCTTGCGCGGCTGCTACAAGGACGGCGGCAAAGAATGCGTGATCCGCACCTTCTTTTGCGACGCCAAGGGGTAAGGACGGGCGAGCGGACCCGTCGAGTATCTCTCCTATCTATTTGATCTGACATCGATTAATCACGGGCTTGCGCGAGCGAGGAATCTGCTCTAGAAAATGACTGACTAGTCAGTCAGTAGAGATATGACGCGCGTGCCGCAATCTGCTCAAGCCCCCACCCGCCTCAGACGATCGGCCCGTGCCGCGGGCGCGACCAAGGCGTCGCGCGCTGTGACGGCTACCAGCGGAAAAGCTGCGACCTCGCTGCGGAAGGCGCGCAGCGTCGCCAAGCGCGAGGCGATCCTGGCCGCCGCGCTCGACGAGTTCTCCGAACGCGGCTTCGCCGCCGCGCGGCTTGATGACGTGGCGCGTCGCGCCGGCGTCGCCAAGGGCACCATCTATCTCTACTTCCGCGACAAGGAGAGCCTGTTCCAGGAA
>JAKAMD010000340.1 GCA_021823875.1 Pseudomonadota bacterium
ATCGTTGCCGATGCGCCGCGCGCGCTCGCGGGCGGCCTCGTCGCCGGGCGGTTCCAAGATAGCGGCGACAGGATTGAGCGGCTTCCAGTGCCAGGGGCTGGTGGGACCGAAAATGGCGACGGTCGGTGTGCCGATTGCTGCCGACACATGCATGAGGCCGGAGTCGTTGGTGACCGAAACATCGGCGGCGGCGAGGGCCAGGACGGCGGTACGCAAATCGGTGCCGGTCAGATCGCGCACCCGCTCGCCGGCGGTCGCCGCGATTTCGCGGGCAGTCAACGTCTCATTCGGTCCGCCCAACACCCAGACCGAAGCGCCATCAGCGGTGAGCGCGCGGGCGAGGGCGGCATAGTGGCCAAGCGGCCAGGCCTTACCTTCGCCGACTGCGCCGGGCGATAGCGCGACGATCGGCCTTCGTTCGTCGATTAGGCCCCGTTCAGCGCGCCAGCGCGTGACCTCGTCGGCAGGGACTTTCAGTTCGGGCAGCGGCCATTCAGGCGGCAGGCGCTCGCCCTTGGCCAAGGCCAGGGCGCCCATCTGGTCGATCATGCGCGGCAGCTTGTGTTCGTCCCAGCGCAGATCGTTGATCAGACCGAAGCGGGCCTCGCCGACGAAACCTGTGCGTAGCGGGATACCGGCGAGCCAGGGTGCCAGCGCCGCCTTCCACTTGCGCGACATGACCAAGGCCTGGCCGTAACGGCCAGCGCGCAGATCGCGGGTGAGCTGCATTTGCTGGCTGAGGCCGAGGCGGCGGCGCGGAAGGTCCGCGATGATCGCCCGGCGCAGCCCGGGCATGTAGTCGGCCAGCGGTGCGCAGAGGGTGCTGGAAACCATGTCCACCGGGCGCTCCGGGTCCTGCGTCCGCAATAGCCGCACCACCGAATGAACGCGGACGAAATCCCCGATCCAGACATAGGGCACGATCACGACCGGGGTTGGGGTTCGATTCTGGCTCATTTATCGGCGTGTTTGCCCCTGCTAGCCCAGTTTCGGCCAGGATGGCCAAGCGGTTAGCCCGCGGGGCCCACGCCTGTCCAGCCGCAATTTTTACCGTGTCCAGAGCCGTTTATCCGGCTTTGGGACGCCACATTGCGCCCGCCCGCCGACTGGGGCAAAGGATGGCCTGCAAGGGCGCATGGTCGGCGAGGGGCAGGATGTTCTTGGTTACCGGCGGGGCCGGCTTCATCGGGTCGAATGTGGTCGCCAGCCTCAACGAGGCGGGGGCGAGCGGGGTAGTCATCAACGACCTGCTCGGACAGGACGATAACGGCAAGTGGCGCAACCTGGCTAAGCGTCAGATCGCCGATTTCGTACCGCCGGCCGACCTGATGGCCTGGCTGCACGGACGCAAGCTGGAAGCGGTCATCCACATGGGCGCCATCTCCTCCACCACGGCTACCGACGGCGACCTGGTGATGGAGACCAATTTCCGCCTGTCGCTGCGCCTGCTCGACTGGTGCACGGAAACCCGCACCCCGTTCATCTATGCCTCCTCGGCGGCGACCTATGGCGACGGCGCGCAAGGCTTCGTGGACGACTGGACGCCCGAGGCGCTCGCCAAACTGAGGCCGATGAACCTCTACGGCTGGAGCAAGAACTTGTTCGACCGGGTTGTGGTCGACCGCTACGTCAAAAAGGAAAACCTGCCGCCGCACTGGGCCGGCCTGAAATTCTTCAACGTTTACGGCCCGAACGAGTACCACAAGGGTGCCATGGCGAGTGTGCTGTGCAAAGTGTTCAACGACGCCAAGGCCGGCAAGGTGGTCAAGCTGTTCAAGTCGCACCGCGACGGCATCGCCGACGGCGACCAGCGGCGCGATTTCGTCTATGTCGATGACGCTGTCGGCGTGCTGCGCTGGCTCCTGCAGACTCCGTCGGTCAACGGCATCTTCAATGTCGGCACCGGCAAGGCGGAAAGCTTCCGCGCCATGATCGAGGCCATGTTCAAGGCGATGGGGCGCGCGCCGAACATCGAATATATCGAAATGCCGGTCGAGATCCGCGACCAGTACCAGTATTTCACCCAGAGCAGCATCGAGAACCTGCGCCGCGCCGGCTATAACGCCGACTTCACCCCGCTCGAGACCGCGGTCGGCCAATACGTCACCGGCTATCTCGATCAGGCGGACAGGTATCGATGATCTATGTCGCCAGCTATGCCATTATCCGTTCGTCCCCGCGCAAGCGGGGACCCAGGGCTGCAAGCCGCAGCCTTAGTGATTGGGCGCCTGGATCCCCGCTTGCGCGGGAATGAACGGGGATAGGAATGTTCGATTTCGACAAGCATCTCGCCGTACTTTCCGATCAGACCGTGCTCTGCATCGGCGACCTGATGCTGGACGAATTCGTCTATGGCGAGGTCTCGCGCATTTCGCCAGAGGCGCCGACGCCGGTGATCGCGGTCAAGCGCAGCGAATTGATGATCGGCGGCGCCGGTAACGTGGCGCGCAACCTGGTGGCGCTCGGCACGCGCTGCATTTTCATCGGTGTGGTCGGCGACGACGATGCCGGCAAGGCGCTCACCGGCGCGCTCGCCGACGAGCCGCTGATCGAATTTGAACTGGTGGTCGACAGCGCGCGGGTGACCACGCGCAAGGTGCGCTTCGTGTCCGAGCATTTCTCGACGCATCTCTTGCGCGCCGATTGGGAAATGCCGGCGCCGGTCAATGAAGCGAGCGAGGACGCGCTGATCGCGCATGTCATCGAAGCGCTGCCGCGTGCCGGCGCGGTGGTGCTGTCCGACTACGCCAAGGGTGCGCTGACGCCGCGCGTCATCCGCGCTGTGATCGACGCCGCCAAGGCCCAGGGCAAGCCGGTGGTGGTCGATCCCAAGGGCCGCGACTACAGCATCTATCGCGGCGCCACCCTGATCACGCCCAACCGGCAGGAACTGGCCGACGCTACCCACCGCACCGCTGTCACCGACGACGAGATCGCCGCGGCTGCCGCCGGGCTTGGCCGCGATCTCGGTACCCAGGCGGTGCTGGTCACCCGCAGCGAGGACGGCATGACGCTGGTCGCCAAGGGGGCGCCGGTGCATGTGCCGGCCTATCCGGTGCGGGTGCGCGACGTCTCCGGTGCCGGCGACACCGTGGTGGCGGTGCTGTCGGCCATGCTGGCGCTGGGTGCCGATTTCGAAGCCGCCATGCGCGCGGCCAATGCCGCCGCCGCCGTGGTGGTCGGCAAACGCGGCACTGCCACGCTCACGCTCGGTGAATTGCGCGCGCGCATCCTGCCGGCGGCCTCGCTGGCGCCGGAAGAGAAGATCGTTTTCGACTGGACGCTGCTCGACGAACTGCTCGGCGAATGGCGGCGGGCGGGCTATCGCGTCGGCTTCACCAATGGCTGTTTCGACCTCTTGCATCCCGGCCATGTGCGGCTCCTGGCCGGTGCGCGCGCGGCCTGCGACCGGCTGGTGGTGGGCCTTAACAGCGACGCGTCGGTATCGCGGCTGAAGGGGGCAGGCCGGCCGGTGCAGTCGGTCGAGGCGCGCGCCGAAGTTCTGGCGGCGCTGGAGGCGGTCGATCTCGTAGTTGTGTTCGACCAGGACACGCCGGCCGAGCTGATCGCGCAGGTCAAGCCGACCGTGCTGGTCAAAGGCGCCGATTATGCCGACAAAGAGGTGGTTGGCCGCGACGTGGTCGAGGCGCTGGGCGGCGAGGTGATCCTGATCGATCTGGTGCCCGGCCATTCGACCAGCGCCATGGTCGCGCGCGCGCAGACTTCCAACGGAAAGTGATAGCAAGCAGACGATCGTGGCGGGCACAGCGAGCCCATAGCGCCAAGGGGTAGATGTTCCGAATGCCACGACTGAGCGCCATCATCATCACCAAGAACGAGGCGCTGAACATCGCAGGCTGCCTCGACAGCGTGGCCTTCGCCGATGAACGTATCGTCGTCGACAGCGGCAGCACGGATGACACCGTGGCGATTGCTGAGGGCAAAGGCGCGCGTGTCGAAACGCATCCGTTTTCCGGCTTCGGCGCCCAAAAGAATTTCGCGTTATCGCTCGCGCGTGGCGACTGGGTGGTAGCCATCGACGCCGACGAACGGGTGACGCCGGCGCTGGCCGCAGCGATGCAGCACGCGATGGCGCAACCGCATGCTGACGGCTACGAGATGCCGCGGCT
>JAKAMD010000341.1 GCA_021823875.1 Pseudomonadota bacterium
CGGCTGGATCGTCACCGGCTATCCCTGGAACAAGGTGAAGACGCCGGAGCATCTCGCCTTCCTGAACGCTTACGAGAAGAAGTATAACGACTATCCGCGCGCCGGCGCGGTGGTCGGCTATACGACTATCAAGTCGGCGGCCGCCGCCATCGCCAAGGCCGGCTCGACCGATCCGGAGAAGCTGGTGGCCGCCTTTAAGGGCCTGCATGTCGACGGCCCGTTCGGTCCGCTGGTGTTCCGGGCGATCGACCATCAATCGACCATGGGCGCGTTTGTCGGCAAGATCGCGCTGGAGAACGGCAAGGGCACCATGGTCGACTTCAAATATGTCGACGGCGCTTCGGTGATGCCGCCGGATTCGGTGGTGCGCAAACTGCGCCCGGCGAAGGATTGATTTGGCCTCGCCAATCGCACGCTTTCCCTCTCCCCGCTTGCGGGGAGAGGGTGGCGAGCCCATCGTAGCGAAGCGAAAGGGGTGAGCCGGGTGAGGGGGCGTCGAACGTGATATGCTGCGTCAACGCCCCCTCACCCGACTTCCTCGCTGACGCCCGGAAGTCGACCTCTCCCCGCCAGCGGGGAGAGGCGAACACGCCATGACCCTCAGCGCCTTTTTCTTTCTGATCCTCAACGGGCTCTCCAGCGCCTCTGCGCTGTTCTTCGTTGCGGTCGGGTTGTCGCTGATCTTCGGCGTCTCGCGCATTATCAATCTGGCGCATGGGTCCTTCTATATGCTGGGGACCTATATCGCCTACAGCTGCGCCACCCGTGTCGGCGGCGCGTTCGGATTCTGGGGCGGTATTCTCGTCACCGCGCTGATCGTTGGCGCGCTCGGCGCGCTGATCGAGATCGTGTTACTGCGGCGTATCTACCGCGCTCCCGAACTGTTTCAACTGCTCGCGACCTTCGCGCTGGTGCTCGTCTTCAGCGACGCCACGCTTTATCTCTGGGGCCCGGAGGACCTGCTGGGCCCGCGCGCGCCTGGCCTGCGCGGCGCTGTCGAAATCCTCGGTCGGCATTTGCCAAGCTACGACTTGTTCCTCGCCATTCTCGGCCCACTGCTGCTGCTGGTGCTGCATGTCACGCTGGTGCGCACGCGCTTCGGCCGGCTGATCCGTGCCGCCACCCAGGACCGCGAGATGGTCGGCGCGCTCGGCGTCAACCAGGCTCTCTTATTCACCGCGGTGTTTGCACTGGGCGCCGCGCTTGCCGGCTTTGGCGGCGCGTTGCAGGTGGCGCGCGAGCCGGCGAGTCTCTCGACTGATCTCATCGCCATTACCGACGCTTTCGTGGTGGTGGTGGTCGGCGGCATGGGCTCGATCACCGGCGCCTATCTCGCCGCCGTCATCATCGCCGAGGTGAAGGCGCTCTGCATCGGTCTCGGCGTGGTGCATGTCGGTTTGCTCAGCGTCAATTTCAGCAAATTCACGCTGGTCGCCGAATTCCTGGTAATGGCGGTGGTGCTGATCGTGCGGCCTTTTGGCCTGCTCGGCCGCATGCAAGCGGCGGTACGCACCATCGCGGAGCCGGAAGACCCGATCCGGCCGGCCACGCCGCTGCTCAAGGTGCTCGGCCTCATCACGCTGATCGCGCTGGCCTGCCTGCCGCTGCTGGCGCACAGCTTTCCCTATGCGCTCATCCTCGGCATCGACGTGCTGATCGCGGTAATCTTCGCGGCTTCGCTGCATTTCATTGCCGGGCCCGGCGGCATGCATTCGTTCGGGCATGCGGCCTATTTCGGCCTCGGCGCCTATGGCGCGGCGCTGCTGGTGAAATGGCTCGCTCTGCCCATGGGCGCGGCGCTGCTTGTCGCGCCACTGGTCGCGCTCTTGGGTGCGCTTTTGTTCGGCTGGTTCTCGGTACGACTGTCCGGCATCTATCTCGCCATGCTGACGCTTGCCTTCGCGCAGATCGTGTGGGCCGTGGTGTTTCAATGGGAAGAGCTGACCGGCGGCTCCAACGGCGTGATCGGAATCTGGCCGCCGCCGCCGTTCGACCAGGCTTGGGTGTACTTCCTGCTGTGCCTGGTGCTGGCAGTCATCGCCGTGCTGGTGCTGCGCCGGGTGCTGTTCTCGCCCTTGGGCTATGCCATGCGCGCCGGGCGCGATTCCGAGTTGCGCGCGGAGGCGATCGGCATCGACGTCAAGCGCGTGCACTGGCTCGCCTTCGTGATCGCCGGCGCCGTCTGCGGCGTGGCCGGCGGGCTGTTCACCTTCGCCAAGGGCTCGATCTCGCCGGAGGTGATCCACCTCAACCATTCGATCGACGGACTGATCATGGTGCTGCTTGGCGGCATCCAGACGCTCACCGGCCCGATCGTCGGCGCTTCCCTGTTCGCCGTGTTGCAGGACATGGTGATGCGCGACAGCGAATATTGGCGCGCGCTGCTCGGCGGCATCATCCTGCTCTTGGTGCTGGCCTTCCCGCAAGGCATTGTCGGCGCGCTCGCGCGTCTTTTCGACCGGGCGAGGGCGCCATGAGCGTGCTTGCCGTCCGTTCGCTGTGCAAGACTTTCGACGGATTCCGCGCCGTCAACGATGTCTCCTTTGCGGTCGCGCGCGGCGAATTCCTCGCCATGATCGGACCGAACGGTGCCGGCAAGTCGACCTGCTTCAACATGATCAACGGCCAGCTCGCGCCCGATTCCGGCGCCATTCTGTTCGAAGGCCAGGAGATCTCCGGCCTGGAGGCGCGCGCGGTCTGGCGGCTGGGGGTCGGGCGCACCTTCCAGATTGCCGCGACCTTCGCTTCGATGACGGTGATCGAGAACGTGCAGATGGCGCTGATCTCGCATGCCGGCGAAATCTATTGGCCGTGGCGGCCGGCCCGCTCGCTCCACCGCGAGCGCGCGCTTTGCTTGCTCGAACAGGTTGGCATGCACGAGGCCGCCGACCGGCCATGCCGCGAACTCGCCTATGGCGACGTCAAGCGCGTGGAGTTTGCCATCGCGCTCGCCAGCGAGCCGCGGCTCTTGCTGATGGACGAGCCGACCGCCGGCATGGGCCCCGGCGAGCGCAACGAGCTGATCGCTTTGGTCAAGAAGCTGGTGGTCGAGCGCGGCATCTCGGTGTTGTTCACCGAGCACTCCATGGACGTGGTGTTCGCCTTCGCCGACCGCATCATCGTGCTGGCGCGCGGGCAACTGATCGCCGACGGCACCGCTGCCGACATCCGCGACAATGAGCGGGTCAGGGACGTCTATTTCGGGAGCGGCAAGACCTTCGCGGGGGCCGCGCCATGAGTGAAAGCATGCTCTCGGTCGAGAATCTCAGTGCCTGGTACGACAGCGCGCGTATTCTCTACGATCTGAGCTTCAACGTCGGCCGCGGCGAGGTGGTGGCGCTGATGGGCCGCAACGGCGCCGGCAAATCCACCACCATCAAGACCATTATGGGCCTGATCGGCCGGCGGCGCGGCACGGTGCGTTTCAACGGCGAGGACATATCGCGCCGCGAGCCCTATGAGATCGCGCGCCGCGGCCTCGGTTACGCGCCCGAGGATCGCCGCATCTTCGCCGACCTCACGGTGATGGAAAATCTCGACGTCGGCCGTCAGGCCCCGCGCCGCTTTACCGACGGCCGCACGCTGCCGGCCTGGACGCCGCAACGGCTGTTCGCGCTGTTTCCCAATCTCGCCGAAATGCCTGACCGGCTGGGCAGCCGCATGAGCGGCGGCGAGCAGCAGATGCTCACCGTGGCGCGCACCCTGATGGGCAATCCGCTCTTGGTGCTGCTCGACGAGCCGTCGGAAGGCGTGGCGCCGCTCATTGTCGAGCAGATGGCCAACACCATCATCGAATTGAAGAAAGAAGGTTTATCGATCCTGCTGTCCGAGCAGAACGTGCATTTTGCCCGGCTGGTGTCGGATCGGGTCTATGTGCTGGAAAAGGGTCATATGTGCTGGCAGGGGAGCATGGACGCCCTGATGAGAGATCAGGACGTGCAGCGTGCCTATCTGACCGTGTAATATGGGGACGGCCCGCTTGTGGGCCCGTGCCGCTAATAACACCTGCAAGCGCTGAGGCTTGCGGAGAAATGGACGGTTGATGCAGCGGGACAAGGTGAAAACGGCGGCTCCTACGGGCGCGGCCGACGCCGACAGGGCAGTGATCGACAGCTATGTGCTCGACGAT
>JAKAMD010000342.1 GCA_021823875.1 Pseudomonadota bacterium
CCAGCATCACCAGATAGATCAGGAAGGCGCCGAGCTGCGGCACATAATATTTGCCGGCGATATCGCTGACCCCGATGAGGATGGCGGCGGCGAGCGAGCCGCCGATCGAGCCGAGCCCGCCGACCGCGACCACGATCAAGACGTAGATCAGGTAAGTGAACGAGAAATTGGGATCGAGCCCGACCATCTCGATCGCCAGCGCGCCGCCGAGGCCGGCGAGCCCGCTGCCGACCGCGAAGGTGATGGCGAAGGTGCGCTCGACATTGATGCCAAGGCCGCTTGCCATGCGCTGGTTGTCGACGGCGGCGCGCACCTGGGCGCCGAAACGGGTGAATTCCAGCCCGCCAATGAGCGCGCCTGTAATCACCACGCCCACCAGGATCAGAAACAGGCGATAAGGCGCGATGTCGATCCCAAGCACCTGGAAAGAGCCGCGCAGCAGTTCGGGTGTGCTGATCGGTTGCTGGGTGGTGCCGAAGAACCAGGCCGCCGCCGCCACCGAGACGAAGGCGATGCCGATGGTGAGCAGCACCTGGTCGAGATCGCTCGCCCGGTACAGCCGGCGATAGAACACGCGCTCGAACACGACGCTCATCGCGGCCGCCACCAGGAAGGCCGCCGGCAAGGTGGCGAAAAACGGCCAACCGAAATGATTGATCAGGAGCACGGTGGTGTAGCCACCCACCATGGCGAAGGCGCAATGGGCGAGATTGACGAAATTCATCAGGCCGAGCGTGACCGATAGCCCCACCGACAGCATGAACAGCAGCATGCCGTAGGCAATGCCGTCAAACAGGACTCCGAAAACGGGAGGGAGCATGGTGCGCGTCGGTTCCTCAGGCGGTATCTTGTTTCAAATAGCGTAATAGCGGCCGCAATGCACTAACCAAGCTGACCGACAATTGATGGGGCGACCGTTGGGCGGTCGCCCCCTTACGATCATGGTTCGCGCCGGTTGCTCGCGATTACTTCATTTTTCCCGCATGGACCGGATCGTGCACGTTTGGGATATTGTCGATCACGACGTTGACGAGCTTGCCGCCCTTCTTTTCTACCTTGCTGATATAGATGGTCTGCACAACGTCGCGGGTCTTGGGGTCGATCATCATGGGGCCGCGCGGGCTTTCCCACTTCATGCCCTTGGCCGCGGCAATGAGACTCTCCGCATCGGTCTTGCCCTTGGTCTTTTGCAACGCGGCATAGATCAGATGCATGCCGTCATAGCCGCCGACCGCGCCGAAATTCGGATTTTCGCCGCCCGCGATCTTGCGGTAGGCGGCGACGAATTTCTTATTCATCGCGGTCTCGTGGTTGTAGTTGTAATTGCCGGCGGTGAGAATGCCGATGGCGTCATTGCCCATCGATTTGATAGCCGAGTCGTCGGCGAGTTCCTGCGTGCCCATCACCCTGATCTTGGTGGCGCCCATGCCGCGCTCGGCCAGCGCCTTGCCGAAGGCCGCCGGCTGCGAGCCGCCCGGAATGAACACGAAGATGGACTGCGGGTTGAGGTCATGCGCGCGCTGCACATAGGCGGAGAAGTCGGGATTGGCGACCGCCATGCGCACTGAGCCGAGGATCTTGCCGCCGTCTGATGTGAAGCCGTGGATGAAGCCCTGCTCGGCGTCGTGTCCCGGCGCGTAGTCCGAGGTCATGGTGTAGTCGTTCTTGATGCCGTTCTTGGCGGCCCACTGGCCGAGCGTCACCGTGATCATCGGCAGCGTGAACGAGGTGCGCGTGCAATAGGGCGACTTGTCGGTGATGATCGAGGTCGCCGCGTTCATGATCACCATGAACTTCTTGGCTTCGGCCGATACGCCGCAGCCCGCGATCGCGTTCGGGGTGAGCAGCCAGCCGGCCAGGATGTCGACGTGATCGCGCACCACCAATTCCTGCGCCAGCCGCTTGGCGGTCGGCGGATTGATGCCACCGACGTCCTTGCGGATGATCTCGATCTTCTTGCCGGCGACCATGTCGCCATGCTGCTGCATGTAGATCTTGATGCCGTTGTCCATCTGCTTGGCCAGATCGGCGAACTGCCCCGAATAGGGCATGACCACGCCGATCTTGATGGTGCCCGCGGCATGGCCGGCCACCGGCAGCAGACCGACCGCAAAAGCCGCGGCCGAAGCCAACATGAAACGCTTCATGAGTATCCTCCCTTGGGTTGATGCCCCTTTTGATTTTTTTGATGGGCATCTTGTCCTATTAGAGCGGCAAATTTAATCGCCCCACATCCGCACGTGCATTATCCGGGAAGGCGCGTTCATGCGCGACCAAAAAACTCACGGCGCGGCATTTTTGCTCTGCCGCTAGCCCGATAGCGGCATCTGCTGGCCAATTACAGCGCTCACCAAACAGCGTGGGGGTCTCAATCTCGTATCGCACCATCCGCGCAGGGGACGCGCGCCTGATTGGTCACCTTGTCCCGGCGCTTGGTCCGTGCCTGCCAAAGGCACCGATTTCGACGCCGGCAAAATTGACGATGCAGCGTTCGCTGTTGGGAAGGTGAGCGATCTTGGCGATGAGAACTTTCGCATTCGCCAATCCCATTCAATCAATGCAAAAAGAACACGCGGTATGGACGCGTCGTCCATGTCAAAGTGCGGCGCAGGGGGCCGGGGGTGCAGGATCTCAATCAGACATGGCTCCTGCTGTTCGCAGGTGTGGCTTATCTGCTGGGCGGATTCGTCAAGGGCGTGATCGGCGGCGGCTTGCCGGCGGTTTCCATTAGCTTGCTCGGCATGGCCTTGGGACAATGCGTGCGTTCGCGGCTGCCGGAAGAAACATTTCGCACGACGTTTTTCGCCGGCCTGCTGCTGCTGCTGGGCAGCTATCTGGCCTTGCGTGGATTGCTGTGAGCGGCTGAGGCGAGCGCGGTCATCATGTTTGATGACGCATGCCAGCTATGACGAACCGCGCTTCGACCGCCTCGAAAACGGTGTTGCGGCTAAATCCATCGATCAAATGGCGATTCACGTCATACGCACGCAAACATAATTCGAAACCGCGAAGAAAAAAGTCGGTTGAACTATTTGCGCGCATACAACTTCGTCTGCCCAAAACGCTGAGAATGTATATGTAGGGGGCCTGAAAGCGGCGCCGCGTCCCGCGCGTGCCAGAGCGCCGCTATGAGAGGAGAATTTTGATGAAACTGAAGAGTGCTCTGCTCACGTTGACGCTTGCCGGCGTTGTTGCCGCGGGCCTTGCCGCGCCGGCCGCCGCGCAGCAGACGATCAAGATCGGCGAGCTCAACAGCTACAAGGTGTTTTCCGCCTTCCTCGATCCCTACAAGAAGGGAATGGCGATGGCGGTCGACGAAATCAATGCCAAGGGCGGCGTGCTCGGCAAGAAGCTGGAAGTGATCTCGCGCGACGACGGCGCTAATCCGGGCGAAGCGGTGCGCGTCGCCGAAGAGCTGGTCACGCGCGAAGGCGTCGCCATGCTGGCCGGCACTTATCTGTCCAATGTCGGCTTGGCGGTTACCAATTTCGCCGGCCAGAAGAAGGTGCTGTTCCTCGCCGCCGAGCCGCTTACCGACAAGATCACCTGGGCCGACGGCAACAAATACACCTTCCGTCTGCGCCCCTCGACCTACATGCAGACGGCGATGCTGATGCCGTCCGTCATCGCCGCGCACAAGAAGCGCTGGGCGCTGGTCTATCCGAATTTCGAATACGGCCAGGCGGCCGCCGCCGCGTTCAAGGAATTGCTGAAGAAGGCGCAGCCCGACGTGCAGTTCGTTACCGAGCAGGCAACGCCGCTCGGCAAGATCGATGCCGGCGCGGTGGCGCAGGCGATCGACGACGCCAAGCCCGACGGCATCTTCAATGTCGAGTTCGGCGGCGACCTCGCCAAGCTGGTGCGCGAGGGCACGACCCGCGGCATCTTCAAGAACCGCACGGTGGTGAGTCTGGTGTCGGGCGAGCCGGAATATCTCGATCCGCTCAAGGGCGAGGCGCCGGTCGGCTGGATCGTCACCGGCTATCCCTGGAACAAGGTGAAGACGCCGGAGCATCTCGCCTTCCTGAACGCTTACGAGAAGAAGTATAACGACTATCCGCGCGCCGGCGCGGTGGTCGGCTATACGACCATCAAGTCGGCGGCCGCCGCCATCGCCAA
>JAKAMD010000343.1 GCA_021823875.1 Pseudomonadota bacterium
ACGTCGTGCACAACATGCTCGATGCGCTCGACATGGGCGAGGACCGCGCCTCCGATTCCGAGGACGAAGAGGAGGAGGGCGACGAGGATCGCCGCCAGCAGCCGTCCGGCGAGGAGGGCGAGGCTGCCGACTCGGAAGACATGGAGCGCTCGAGCGCGGAGGACACGCAAGTCTCCGCCGAGGACATGCCCGATTCCGCCGCCGAGGCCGCCGACGCGCAGACCGCCGAGATGGCCGACGACACCGAGCTGGGTGACGCCGAAACCCCGGGCGAGCCGCAGCGGCCGCGCCAGTTCGGCGCCAACGAGCCGCGCGGGCCGGACTATCGCCCCTTCACGCTTCGCTTCGACGAGATCGTCGCGGCCGAGGAGCTGTGCGAACCGGAAGAGCTCGACCGGCTGCGCGGTTATCTCGACAAGCAGCTTTCCAATTTGCAGGGCGTGGTCGCGCGGCTCGCCAACCGCCTGCAACGCCGGCTGATGGCGCAGCAGAACCGCTCCTGGGAATTCGACCTGGAGGAGGGCCTGCTCGATCCGGCCCGGCTGTCGCGCGTGATCATCGATCCGATGCATCCGCTGTCCTTCAAGTGGGAGAAGGACATGAAGTTCCGCGACACCGTGGTGACGCTGCTCTTGGACAATTCCGGCTCCATGCGCGGGCGTCCGATCACCGTGGCGGCGACTTGCGCCGATATCCTCGCGCGCACGCTGGAGCGCTGCGGCGTCAAGGTCGAGATCCTCGGCTTCACCACCCGCGCCTGGAAAGGCGGGCAGGCGCGCGAGCAATGGCTCACCGCCGGCAAGCCGCCCAATCCGGGCCGGCTCAACGACCTGCGCCACATCATCTACAAATCCGCCGATGCGCCGTGGCGCCGCGCGCGGAAAAATCTCGGCCTGATGATGCGCGAGGGCCTCTTGAAGGAGAACATCGACGGCGAGGCGCTCGATTGGGCGCACAAGCGCCTGCTGGCGCGCACCGAGCAGCGCAAGATCCTGATGATGATCTCCGACGGCGCGCCGGTCGATGACTCCACGCTGTCGGTCAATGCGGGCAATTATCTCGAGCGCCATCTGCGCTGGGTGATCGAAGAGATCGAGACCCGCTCGCCGGTCGAACTGATCGCCATCGGCATCGGGCACGACGTCACGCGCTACTACCGGCGCGCCGTCACCATCGTCGACGCCGAGGAACTCGGCGGCGCCATGACCGAGAAACTGGCGGAGCTGTTCGAGGAAAACGCCAGCGTCGAACGCCCGGCGCCCACGCGGCGGCCACGGCGCGTCGCTTGAGGCCAGGCCGCCGGCGCTGGCTTGTGGCCGGCACGCTGCTGGCCGCGCTTGCTGCCGTCATTTCGATCGCGCTCGCCGCGGCCCTGCGCACCAGCCCGGCGGTTACCCGCATTACCGTCGTTACAAAGCCGATCGATTCCTTCGACAACCGCGATCCCTCGCGCACTCGTTTCGGTGCGCTCGAATTTCTGGGCGGCTTGGCGCTGACGTCCAGCAATCGCGCTTTCGGCGGCATCTCCGCCATCCGCGTCGCGCCGGACGGCGCGCATTTTCTAAGCTTGACCGATAACGGGTCCTGGCTGCGCGGCCGCATCGTCTATCGCAACGACAAGCCGATCGACATCGCCGATGCCGAAATGGCGCCCATGCTCGGCGCCGACGGCAAGCCGCTCGCCGGCCACGGCTGGTTCGATGCGGAGTCGCTGGCCGAGCTCGGCGGCCAGTTCTATGTCGGCATCGAACGGGTGGAGAAAATCGTGCGCTTCGATTATCGCCGCGACGGCTTGCTGGCGCGCGGCGAAGCGATCCCGGTGCCGCCCGATTTCAAGACATTCACTTTCAACAAGAGCCTCGAATGCCTGGCCGCAGGGCCCGCCGGCACCGGCGTCGCCGGCGCGCTGATCGTGGTCACCGAGCACAGTCTCGATGCCGCCGGCAATTTCCGCTCGTTCCTGCTCAAGGGCGGCGAGGTCGGCCGCTTCACCGTCAAGCGCCGCGGCGATTTTGACGTCAGCGACTGCACCATCCTGCCGCCCGGCGATCTGCTGCTGCTGGAGCGCAGCTATTCGCCCATGCGTGGCGTCGCCATGCGCATCCGCCGCATTCCGCTCGATCGGCTCGAGCCGGGCGCGCTCGCCGACGGTGAGCCGCTCATCGAGGCCGACCTCGGCTACCAGATCGACAACATGGAAGGCATCGCGGTCAGCCGCAACGCGCGCGGGGAGACCATTCTCACACTGGTGTCGGACGACAATTTCTCGGCGATCCAGCGCAATCTGCTGCTGCAGTTCAAGCTGGTGCAATAGCGGCGGTCGCCGGTTTTCCCGCGGCCATCGACGTCGTCACAGGGCGCAAAGACGCGAATGCCCGGCACGAGGCCGGGCAAGACGCCGCACTTGTGTTGCGGAAACTCAGCTCGCCTTGGCTTCGAGCTTCTTGGCGATCTGCTTCTTGAGCTCGAGCATGCGCGGCGCGAGGTCGGCGTCCTTGGCCTTGAGCAGGAAGGCGTCGAGCCCGCCGCGGTGGTCGACGCTCTTGAGCGCATTGGCCGAGATACGCGCGCGCACCGAGCGCCCGAGCGCATCGGAGGTCAGCGTGACATTGACCAGATTCGGCATGAAGCGCCGCTTGGTCTTGATGTTGGAGTGGCTCACCTTGTGGCCGACCAGGGGGCCCTTGCCAGTCAGTTCGCAACGCCAGGCCATGACTAAAGTCCTCAAAAAAGCGCCGGCGCCGGGCGCCGGTCCGATCCGTACTGTCGGGATTGACGGGGCGGACGTATAGAGAGCGCGAAAAGCCCCGTCAAGCCGCGGCTTTGCGGCCGATTCCAGGGCGTTAGCCGTGGTCATCAAAGATTCGACGTATTCGCCGCCGACCAATTGGTCTCCTTTATCGATGGGAATAGCGCACGGGCCCAGCTGAAGCCCTTGTGCGGCGGCGGTCACAGCCCGCTATAGTCCGTCCCGCGGGCCGGACAACCCGTCAGGGACACTCCTCGGAGGTATCAGGTTTCGTGCTCCCGCTCAGGAACAGGCTTCTCCCTCGGCTGGCTGCCGGCGTCCTGGCGGCCGTCTTGGCCGCCGTCCTGGCCGCGTCGGGGAGTGCCGCCCTGGCGCAAGGCCGCCTGGAGGCCCATTACACCGCCTCGCTGGCCGGTCTCGCGATCGGCAAGGGCACCTGGGTGGTTTCCATCGACAGCGCGCATTACACCGCCGCGGCCAGCGGCGTGACCACTGGCCTGATCCGTGTCTTCACCGGTGGGGAGGGCACCAGTGCCGCCCGCGGCACCGTCGTCGGTGGCCGGCTCATGTCATCGCTTTATGCCTCCACCATCAAGACCCGCCACCGGACCGACGAGGTCCGCTTCACTGTCCACGACGGCAACATCAAGGATTTCAAGCTCGATCCGCCGCAGGACAAGGATCCGGAACGGGTGCCGATCACGCAGGCCTCCGAACACGGCGTGCTCGACCCGATGACCGCCTCGCTGCTGCGGGCGCCGGGCAATGGCGATGTGCTGAAGCCAGAGGCTTGCGCGCGCACGCTTTCGGTGTTCGACGGCCGCCTGCGCTACGATCTCAATCTCGCCTACAAGCGCATGGACAAGGTGAAGGCGCACAAGGGCTATGCCGGGCCGGTGCTGGTCTGTACCGTCCATTTTTCGCCGGTCGCCGGCTATATCCCGTCGCGTACGGTTATCAGATATCTGCGCAAATTGCGCACAATCGAAGTCTGGCTGGCACCGATCGCCGGCACCCGGATCCTGGCGCCGTTCCGCATCCAGGGGCCGACGCCGATCGGCGAGGCCAGGCTCGACGCCGATCAGTTCGTCACCGAGGCCGCCTCCAAGCGGGCCTCCAACCACGGCTTGAGGGTGCCATAAGGGCCTTGACTCTGGGTCCGCCGCTGCTCTCCATGCCGTTAACTTTTGTAAGGGATTAAAAGCCGTCAGAATCCGCCCCGGCTACCCGATCTTGTGGCCATGCGAGGAGGGTCGGCCAGATGTCGCCGTGAACGAATCTGCACAACCCCTGAGTCAGCGATTCGGGCGCGATTCGTTCCAGACTCGTTCCATTGCTTA
>JAKAMD010000344.1:0-2482 GCA_021823875.1 Pseudomonadota bacterium
CGTGTGACCGCGGCCTTGCTTGGCAGGCCTGCGCGTCGGGCTTAGGCTCACGACCTTACCGTGGGGGATGTTATGAGACGCCAGATTCTTGTCGCCGCGATCCTGTGCGCCATGCCGCAGGCCGGCTTTGCCGCTGCCTCCAATAGCTGCCATGCGCGCAGCACGTTCGCTGTGGTGGTGCATGGCGGCGCCATCGATGAGAAGATGGACGGTACCGCGCGGTTCGCGGTGATGAAGAAAGCGCTGCAGAAGGCGCGCGCGGCGCTGGCGGCGGGCGCGTCCAGCCTCGATGTCGTGGAACAGACCGTGGAGACCTTTGAGGATTCCGGCGCCTTCAATGCGGGCCGCGGCGCTATCGCCGATGCCGCCGGCCTGGTGGAAACCGATGCGGCGATCATGGACGGCGACGGCCTGCGCGCCGGCGGCGTCGCCTCGATGACCGCGCTCAAGAACCCGATTCATGCCGCCCGCCTGGTGATGGAAGCGAACCGCCATGTCCTGATAGTGGGCGACCGCGGCCAGGCCTATGCGGAGAAATTGGGCGCGGTGGCGGTGCCGCCGTCCTATTTCGTCAAGACCGGCAAGGTCGAGCGCAGCGCGGTGCCCGAGCATGGCACGGTGGGCGCGGTGGCGCTGGACCGCTGCGGCCATATCGCGGCGGCGACCTCCACCGGCGGCTTCGATGCCAAGATCCCCGGCCGGGTCGGCGATTCGCCCATCGTGGGCGCCGGCGTCTACGCGGCGGACGATGAGGCCGGGTTCTCCGGCACCGGGCACGGCGAATACTATATCCGCTATTCGGTCTCGAAGGACGTGGCCGACCGGATGCGCTATGCCCATCAGTCGCTGGATGCGGCGATGAAGGCGGACGTGTTCGGCACGCTGGCGCCGCTCAAGGCCGAGGCCGGGCTGATCGGCGTGGACCGCCACGGCAATGTCGGCATGTATTACAACACGCTGGGCATGTTCCGGGGCTACGCCACGGATCAGGAGGCGCCGGTCGTCGCCGAATATGCCGGGCCGACCGCCAGCGGGCCGCGCGCAACGCATTAGGGTGGCAAATTTGCGCCATGTCATGACTGGCCTTGCGCGGGGCGGCCATATTTGCTCGCTTGGTATGCGTCATGCGCTCCGCGAGACACTGGCTGGCGACAGTAGGCATTCTCACCGCAGCTTTTGTCGCTGCCGGGCGGGCGGCGGACGCCATTGCCTATCGCGTCACGATCGTCAGCGGCAACGGCGACCTCGATGCGGAACTTTCCGCCGTCTCACGCCTGGTTCGGGCCGAGAGCAAGCCGCCGCCGGGCCTTGCCGGTCTGGAACAGCGCGCTGACACCGACAAGGCGGCGTTCGAAGCGGTCCTGCGTTCCGAAGGCTATTACGACGGCACGGTTGCTGTCGCCATAGACGACAGCAAGACCCCGATCCCGGTCACGGTCAAGGTCACGCCGGGAAAACGCTATACGCTCGGAACCTGCGCGATCCGGTACGTTTCACCGCCGCCCAAGGGCGCGCCTGAGACCTGCCTGGATCTCGGGCTGGAGTCCGGCATGGCGGGCCGCGCCCATCATCGCGGCGACAGAACTGCTGATCCGCAAGCTTGAGGAACGCGGCCGGCCCGCCGCCAAGCTCGCCAAGCGCAAGGCCATCGTCGATCACGCCACGCACAAGATGACGCTTGCTTTCAATATCGCTCCGGGGCGCGAGGCGCATTTCGGCGCGGTCGAGGTCAGCGGTACCAAGCGGACGCATCCGGCCTTTCTCGCGCGGATCGTACCGTGGCGGAAGCATGCGATCTACGATGTGCGCCAACTGGACGAGTACCGCAAGCGCCTTTCCGATCTCAGTCTGTTCGATCAACTGGCGGTCAAGCCGGATGTCGGCAAGCTCGATGCGGCAGGCGAGGTGCCCATCGACGTCGAGGCGCATGAGGGTCCGCCGCACTCGTTCGGCGGTGGCGTCAGCTACGCCACCGATACCGGCCCCGGCCTGAAGGCGTTCTGGGAGCACCGCAATCTGTGGGGCGAGGCCGAGCATCTGCGCTTCGATCTGCAACTTGCCACAATCGCGCAATCGCTGGAGGGGACGTTGACGCTGCCGCATGTGCCGAATCCGGGCCAGAGTCTCGGCTTCGACCTCAAGGGCGAGCGCGATATCACCGATGCCTACGACAAGAGCGGCGTCACGGGCTTGGCACAGATCACCACCCCGCTGGGCGGGCACTGGGCCGGCAAGGGCGGCATTTCGCTGGAAGCCGCCGATATCCGCCAGAGCGGCAGTTCGGATTTCAGCGTTCTGGCTAGCTTGCCGCTGGGCGTGACCTACGACTCCACCGGCTCGCTGCTCAATCCGGAAAAAGGCGAGCGGCTGGCGCTGCAGGCCGAGCCGGCCTTCGGAACCTCCGGCGGATTGCGGGCCTTCCTGATTCTGTCGGGCGCAGCCTCGGCCTATCGGCCGCTGAGTTCGAAACTGGTTGCGGCGG
>JAKAMD010000344.1:2492-4082 GCA_021823875.1 Pseudomonadota bacterium
GGCGGTGCGCATCCGCCTGGGTTCGATTCTGTTTGCACCCGAAAGCGGTGTGCCGGCGGACCTGCGTTTCTATTCCGGCGGCGGCGGTTCGGTGCGTGGCTATGGCTATCAGCGCATCGGCCCTCGCGACGCCAAGGGCAGCCCGCTCGGCGGCCGCGGGCTCGGCGAAACCAACCTCGAACTGCGGTATCGGGCGTGGAAGGATATCGGGATCGTCGGCTTCGTGGATGCTGGCATGGATTCGGAAAGCCCGTATTTCGCCGATGCGGGCGCCCCGCGCGTCGGCGCGGGAATCGGGCTCCGCTACTACACCGGGTTCGGGCCGCTGCGCCTCGATATCGGCACGCCGCTCAATCCGCAAAGCGGCGATGCCGCGGTGCAGATTTATGTCAGTTTGGGACAGGCCTTCTGATGGCAGAGGGACAGACAGCAATGGTGCGCAAGGCACTCACATGGACGGCAGGCGGGATCGTCGTGCTCGTCGTCGCGTTGGTGGCGGCCTGGGAAACGGGAACGCTCAACGGCGTGGCGCTCTGGGGTGTGGGCCGGGCGTTGGGCTACCAGATCTCCTGCGGCCGTGTGGACGGCGATCTGCTGGACTCGTTTCATTGCCACAGGCTGACGCTGGCCGACGCCAAAGGTCCGTTCTTCGCCGCGCAGGACCTGGCGCTCGACTGGCAGGCGCTGGCGCTGGTCGGTAACCGGCTGGCCGTAACCCGCCTGGCGATCGATGGCGGGCGGTTGAGCCGTGTTCCACAAACCAAGCCTTCGCCTCCCAAGGCCTCCTGGCTGCCGACGACCGAGATCACCATTGGTACGCTCGACATCCGCCGCTTCGCCCTGGCGCTCAACGAGGCGCCGGCGGCGTGCTTCAATCTCGGCGGCAGCGGGCAGATCGGGCCGGCCGGCTTCGACACGAGCTTGAAGCTGGTGCGTTGCGCCCCCGGCAACGGCGAACTGTCCTTCCGCGGACGCTATGTCGATGCCACGGGTGTCTTGTCGCTTCAGGCGCAGGGCATGGACAATGGCGCGATCGCCGCGGCTCTCACCGGGCTGACGGACGCCCGGCAGACGACGCTGTCGCTCGTGGGGTCTGGAACGTTGAGCGCCTTCAATGGCAGCTTCGCATTCGCTACTGGGAATATCGGTCGCGTCGCGGCCACCTTCCGCGCGCAGGGCTTCGCCGCGACGCGGATCGACGCGCGCTTCGATCTGGCTTCCGCCTTCAAGCCGCGCTGGCTGCCGGAGCCAAACGGGACACTCGGCGCCGATCTGACGCGCGGCGCCGACGGTCGTGTGGCTTTCAAGCTGGAACTCGCCGGTTCCGGCGCGAAACTCGTCGCCGACGGCAGCCTGCGCGGCCGCAATGGTAATGCCGCTGTCGTTCTCACCGCGCCGAAGCCCGAGACGTTCGGGCCCGGCATCGCCGCAGCGCTCGGTTCCGCTGCACGGCTCGAGGCAAAGGTCCGTGTGCAGGACGGGGGCTATATCATTGACCGGGCCACTCTCACCTCGGCAGCGGCCACGGCCAGCGCCGCAGCCGCGTTGGCAAGAAACGGTATACTTACCGCCAATCTCGACATCACGCGC
>JAKAMD010000345.1 GCA_021823875.1 Pseudomonadota bacterium
ATGGCACGCTGCCGCATCGCCTTGGGCGCGTGCCGATCGAGCGGGCGCAACACCATGTCGATCAAGCGGAACGCCGAAAACCAGGTCCACTTCTGGTGCGGCGCCTTGTGCGGCGGGCCGATGGTCTGCGGCGGCTGCAGGAACAGTTCGTCGATGGTGATGCCGCGCGGGTTCTTGGCGCGCGGCCGCAAGCTCTGCAGCACCAAGAGCGGCACGATGACCGTGCGGCCCCAATAGGAAATCTTGGAGATGTGGAAGGGAAACCATATCGGCAGCAGCATGATCTCCACCGGCATCACCGGCACGCTTTGCCAGCGCAAAATGCCGAACAGCGAGAGCAGCACGCGCGTGAACACATTGCTGTTGATAGCGCCGCCGCGCGCAAGAATCGCCTCGCGCGCGCGCTTCATGTGCGGCGCCTCGATATCGTCGCCGATCATCTTGAGCGCGAAATAGGCCTTCACGCTGGCGCTCATATCGAACGCACCGTCGGTAAACAGCGGCCAGCCGCCGTGCTTGCCCTGGATGCGGCGCAGATAGACCGCGATCTTGCGCTCGAGCGCGGTATCGACTTCTTCGCCGCGATAATGCGTCAGCAGCACATATTCGGCGGGAATGGTGCAGTCGGCCTCGAGCTCGAACACCCAATGGCCGTCGGATTGCTGGCAGGCCAAGAGCGCGCGCGTCGCCGCGTCCACCGCCCCCTCAACATTCTGGCGAGCGGCCGCGGTAGGCTGCGCTGAAAGACCCGTCTCCGTCATGCCGCCGCCCTCGTCGCCGCACCGATGGCATCCGCAGCGTTGTTGCCCGAGCGCACGGCGCTTTCCAGCGTCGCCGGCAAGCCGGTGTCGGTCCAGTCGCCGGCCAGGAACAGGTTATGCCATTGCGTCACCGGTCCGGGCCGCTTGGCGTTTTCCTCCGGCGTGGCAGCGAAGGTGGCGCGGCGCTCGCGCACGAGCTGCCAGGGCGGCAGGTCGGCCGGCATTTTGAGGACGGCGGCGACCTCGCGCCAGATGTCCTGGGCGAGCATCTCGCGCGGCGTGTCGAACCATTGGCCGGCATCGCTGATGGTGACTGCGATGCGGCCGTCGAAGGTGAAAATCCATTCGCTCATGGCATTGATGACGCCGATCATGGTGGGCGCGTCGGCAGGCGGCGCGATTCGGAAATGAGCGTTGACAATGCCGCAGAATGATGACGGCGCAGTCAGCCCGGGCAGGAATTTCTGCGCGGCATAGGCCGGCACCGCGAGGATCACCTGGTCGGCGCTGCCGAGCGGCACGGTTTCATTGGCGAACACCAGCGCGCCGATGCGGTCCCCCTCGAACTGCAGCTTGTGCAGCCCGTGCTCAAAGGCGACCGTCACGCCGCGCTGATTAAGCCATGCCAGCGCCGGCTCCACAAAGGCCTTGCCCAGGCCTTCGCGCGCGATCAGCGGATGACAGGCCTGCCCGCCCAGCGCCAGCGTCTCGCGTACGACGGCGCTCGCCAGCTTGGTCGAGCCTTCGCGGGGCTTGATATTCAGCGCCGCGAGGAAGAGCGGCTCGAGCAGCCGCTGATAGAGCGGCCCGCTGCAATCGATCACTTCTTTCAGCGGCTTGTCATCGGAGCTCCAAATCAACCGTGCCAACGGCAGGTAATCGGAAGCCTTGGTGCCGGGCACGCGGCGGTTCTTGGCGAAGACCCACCAGGGAAACATGCCGTTGTTGAGCCGCAGCACCCAGCGCGCTTGGGTCGCGAGATCGATGAAGGCGAAGTCGGCGCCCAACTCATCGAGCGTCGCCGCACCTCCGATGGTGCGCGCGTAGTCGAGTACCGCACGGTTGCCCGACAGCACCAGATGCGTGCCGTTGTCGATCAGCATGCCGGTGACGGGATCGCGATAGCTGCGGCAGCGGCCGCCGGCGACCGCGGTTGCTTCGTGCACGACGACCTTGCGCGTGCCGGACAAGCGCACCGCGGCGGCCAGGCCGGCGATCCCGGCGCCGATGATGTGAACGGACCCCTCAGATGATGGCATGACGCAGTGCGATCTTCAGCAAATGCGAGCGGCTGACACGCACGCGATTGCGCGGCGAGGCCCACCCGCGCAATACCATTTCTTCCAGCATCCGCCGGTAGGCTGCTTCCATCATCTTGGGCGCGCGCACCTGACGGCGCGAGCAACGCGCCATGACGGCGTCGGCCTCTTGAAAATGCTTGCGCGCGCGTTCGACAACCATCTCGCAGGCCTGACCGAGGCGCGGATCGAGGGCAACGGTTTGCGGATCGGTGCTGTCGATGCCGGCGCGCTGCAAGGCTTCACGCGGCAGATAGAGCCGGCCGGCGGCTGCATCTTCGTCGATGTCGCGCAGGATGTTGGTGAGTTGCAAGGCGCGGCCGAGGTGATAGGCGAGCGCGATGCCGTCGGTTTCGCCGAGACCGAAAACGCGCACCGACAGGCGCCCCACCGCGCTGGCGACGCGGTCGCAATAAAGATCGAGATCATCGAAGCTCGGCGCGCGGATGTCCTCGACGGCATCCATCTCCATGCCGTCGATCACGGTGAGGAAATCCTCTTGCCGCAGTGCATACTGTGCGATGGCGCGGGCGAGCGCGGCAAGACCGTCCGGCACCTCGCCGGCATAGAGCGCCGCGACGCGCTCGCGCCAGAGCGCGAGTTGCTCGCGCCGCCACGGCCGCAGCGCGTCGCCATCGGCAATGTCGTCGACCGCCTTGCAGAACGAATAGACTTCGAACATGGCCTCGCGCTGGGCGCGCGGCAGGATGCGCATCGCCAGATAGAAGGTGCTGCTCCGGGCGCGGCTGGCGGCCGGCACCTGTTCGTTGACGGCCTCGCTCATCGCAGCGCCCCCGCGCCGGCGGCCGGCAGACTCGGCCGATTGAACAGACGCCGCAGCAGCCCGCGCGTGGCGCCGCCGAGGCTGGTCAACAGCATCGCCGATTTGTTCAGATGCACCGGCTCGCTCAAGGGATCGTGAGTCCGCAAGACTTCCACCAAGCGCTCAGCCAGGGTTTGAATGACGGATATCTCCATTGCCAATCGGGTATCGGCGGTGAACGACGACAATGGCCGGCTCTGCTCCAGCAGTTGCGCGGTACGGTCGGCAAGCGCGCGCAGGCAGGCAGCGAGCGCCGGCGATGCCTTGCTTTCGCCCAGCGCCTCGACGGTCAGCCCCTGCACGGCCAATGCATCGAGCGGCACGTAGACGCGGTCGAGATTGCGGTAGTCGGCGCCGCAATCCTGCAGATGGTTGATGATCTGCAAAGCCACGCAGAGCGCATCATTGGCCGGCCAAGTCGCGTGGGATTCGCCGTGCACGTCGAGGACATAGCGGCCAACCGGCATGGCCGAATAGCGGCAATAGTCGATCAGCTCGTCCCAATTGGCATAGCGCAGCTTGACCGCGTCGCGGCGGAAGGCCTGCAACAAATCCTGGGCGTGCTGCGGCGACAGGGAGCGCTCGCGTAATACGTTGCGCAGTTTGACGCCTTCCGGCTCTTTGTCGTCCTGGCCGACAAGACTCGATTCAAGGGCATCAAGCCGCTCAATCTTCTCGTCGGCGGAAAGCTGCGGATGATCGGCAATATCGTCGGCGGTACGTACGAATTCATAAAAGGCAAGGATCGCCGGCCGGTGCCGCCGGCGGATCAGCAGCGAGGCGACCGGGAAATTCTCGTCGGTGTGGCCCTTGCCGGACCGCAACTCAGCGCTCGCCGTCATTGCAGGCTCGGCGCGTCGACATGAACGCGCCCCTTCCATTGGCCGCCGCGGCGGCGCGCATGCTGATAGGCGGAGTCGAGCGTATAAATCATATAAAACAGCGCGATGATGGGCAGCCCAGGACCCCATAATGGCGCCCGCCGATAGAAGCGCAACACCGGCTGGTAGGAGAGGGCCATCGCCAGCCAGGCCGCCAGGCCCATCCAGCGCGCCGCCCCGTCGGCGAACAGCGCCAAAAGCGGCGGCGCCAGGAATACCAGGCTCATCCCGGCCACGGTGCCCGCCAATTGGAGCGGCGAAAACCTGAGCTGGGCGTAGGCCGAGCGGGCGACCATGCGCCGGACG
>JAKAMD010000023.1 GCA_021823875.1 Pseudomonadota bacterium
TCATGTTGGAGTCGATGTGGATGAAGTCGAACTGCGGCGAGCGCGACAACGCTTCGGCCATGGCGCGTTGCGGCGCATCGAAGATCGAGATGTCCTGGATGCCGCCGATGCCGATCCCCGTCGCCTTGGTGAATTCGGCGATCACCGGCTGCATCGGCACGAAATAAGGCGACCAGATCATGCCGTTGACCTTGGCGGCGCCCACCTTCTTGGCCGCCGCGATCGTCTGCTCCTCCATGGTGGCGCCGAACGCGAACGGCGTGGTGCCGGGCACGAAGTTGGCCACAGTCAATCCGAGCCCGCCTTCCATGAACGTTCGTCGCGAAATGCTAAACTTGGTCATTGCGTCCTCCCTCAGCGGCCTTGCTGGCCTTATTCAAGCGTGCGCGTGCTACGAAAAACGGCCCGACGTCTGTGACGCGGGCCGTTCTCTGGCTTGGTGATGATTGCAGAAGGTGGCAAAATCCGCCCCTGGCCGTTTGCGCTGCAACGCAGACAACGGCTCCTTACAGCGTCGTGCGAGAGAGGCGTATCGCAAAGGCCCTCCCGAAGCTCGGCCGGCGTTCACGCACATTGATCGCAGAGCGATCGCGTGACACCACGTGCCAAGCAAAATTTAGCGTTTACGTCCCTAGGCATCCGCGCTTTTCTTGATCGCGGCTATTGAGATCATATGAGGAAGATTTTTGAGCCGCAACAACGATTTCATTACAAATCGGCGCGGCCAAATTGGTTCAAAAAATTGGTTCAGCAAATTGGTTCAGCGACAACGCGCACGTCCGTGGCGCTTCAACGCGCCGCTACAACGCGAGCGAGTTATTGCTTGCGCGAAAATATTTCATGGAACGAAACTAGCGCCCCCGCACCACGAACCCGTATTGCGCGATTTCAGATCGCGGGCCTAGACTGATTGCAAAAGCGCGCAACAGAACGCGGCGACATCAGCGAGGAAAGGCGCCAGGGCCATGCTTGATAAGCCGACCACGGACGTTCGCGAACGCACCGAAACCCGCGATGGCATGACCATCGATTGGGACGTGCCGATCACCATGGACGACGGCTTGGTGCTGCGTGCCGATGTATTCCGGCCAATCAAGCCAGGCCGCTATCCGGTCATTCTATCCTGCGGGCCTTACGGTAAATGGCTCGCGTTCCAGGAGGGCTATCCCACCGCCTGGGACATCATGGTGCGCGAGCATCCCGACGTCGCCGCCGGCTCGAGCAACCAGTATCAGGCCTGGGAAGTGGTCGATCCGGAGAAGTGGGTGCCGGACGGTTATGTCTGCGTGCGCGTCGATTCACGCGGCGCCGGCCGCTCGCCCGGCTTCATTGATCACTTTTCACCGCGTGAGACCAAGGACATTTACGACTGCATCGAATGGGCGGCGCGGCAGCCGTGGTCGAACGGCAAGATCGGCATGAATGGCATTTCCTATTACGCTATCAATCAATGGCAGGTTGCCGCGTTGCAGCCGCCGCACCTGTCCGCCATCTGCGTGTGGGAGGGCGCCGGCGACTGGTATCGCGACAAAAATCATCACGGCGGCATTCTGTGTACCTTCCAGGCCAACTGGTCCGACATGCAGATCAAAACCGTGCAGCACGGCCTCGGCACGCGCGGCAAGCGCAGCCGAATCCACGGCGGGCTGGTTTCCGGGCCGGTAGAGTTGAGCGACGCGGAGATGGACAGGAACCGCGGCAGTCTCGGCGGCGAGATCGCCGCCAACCCGCTCGACAATCAATATCACCGCGACCATTCCGTCGACTGGAGCAAGGTCAAGGTCCCGCTGTTGTCATGCGGCAATTGGGGCGGCACCGGTCTGCATCTGCGCGGCAATGTCGAAGGTTTTATGCGTGCGGCGTCCGAGCAGAAATGGCTCGAAATGCACGGCGACCGGCACTGGACGCTGTTCTACACCGACTACGGCATCGCGTTGCAGAAGAAGTTCTTCGGGCATTTCCTCAAAGGCGAGAACACCGGGTGGAACAAGCAGCCGCGGCTGCAGCTCAACATCCGTCACCCGGGCGAGAAGTTCGTGGTGCGTGACGAGAACGAATGGCCGCTCGCGCGCACGCAATGGACCAAGCTCTATCTGGCGCCGCCGTCGCTGACGCTCGCCAACCAGCCGCCCGTGCAAGGCGCGCAAGCGAACTTTGACGCGCTCGGCGACGGCCTGCAATTTGCGACCGCGCCGCTGCCGCAAGAGACCGAGATCACCGGGCCGGTGGCGGCCAAGCTGTTCGTCTCCTCGTCCACGGCCGACGCCGATTTGTTCCTGGTGCTGCAGGTCTACGACCCCGACGGCAAGGAAATCGTGTTCCATGGCGCGCTCGATCCGCATACGCCGATCGGCCAGGGCTGGCTGCGTGCCTCGCACCGCAAGCTCGATCAGAAACTCAGCCTGCCCTACCGGCCCTATCACACCCACGATGAAATTCAGCCGCTGACGCCCGGCGCGGTTTACGAACTCGACATCGAGATTTGGCCTACCTGCCTGGTCATTCCGGCGGGCTCGCGCATCGTGCTGGCCGTGCGCGGCAAGGACTATGTCTATAAAGGCGCCAGCGGCGGCCGGCTCTCCAACATGAAGAACGAGTTCACCGGCTGCGGGCCCTTCCTGCACGACGATCCCACCGACCGGCCACCCGATATTTTCGGCGGCAAGACAACGGTGCACGCCGGGCCCGGACAAGAGAGCTATCTGCTGCTGCCGGTGATTCCCTCCAAGGCGTGAGTGATCGAGCCAAGACCGTGAAGCTCGTTTTGTTCAAGACAACCGCGGGCGAAGACCTGCGGCCCGGCCTGCTGACGCAACGTGGCGTGGTCGATATTTCTGCCGCCGTGCCGAAGAGTTACACCCCGCAACTGACGATGCAGGGCATCATCGACGGCTTCGAACGTCTGCGCCCAGCGCTCGACAAGCTTGCCCGTGAGGCGAACGCGCTGCCGCTCGACCAGGTCCGTCTTGGACCGCCGTTGCCTCGGCCGGGCAAGATCCTCGCCTGCATCGCCAACTACTGGGAACACGCCCAGCGCGAGGCGCGCCCGCTCAACATGTTTATGAAGAACCCCGATGCGGTGATCGGGCCGGGCGATACCATCGTGCTGCCGGAATTCACGGTGCCGTGGATATTCATGCACGAGGCCGAGCTGGCAATCGTGATCAAAGGTCCGGCCAAGAGCGTCAAGGCCCAAGACTGGAAAAGCGCGGTCTTCGGCTACACCGCCATGATCGACGTGTCGGCGCGCGAACAGGGCCGCCGCACCTGGCCGGCAACGCCCTATACCAGCTGGCTCGGCAAATCCTTCGACACTTTCGCGCCGATCGGCCCCTGCATCACGACCGCCGACGAAATTGCCGATCCGAATGATCTTATCGTGCGTTTCTGGAACGACGGCCAACTCCGCCACAACTACAACACCGATGACATGGAACACCGGGTGCCCGAGCTGATCGAATTCGCCACCACGGTGATGACCATGAATTCCGGCGATCTGATCGCCTGCGGCACCAATCACGAGGGTCTCGGCGCGCTGCAGGATGGTGAGACCGTCGACATTGAAATCCAGAACATCGGCAAGATGACGCTCAAGGTGTCCGACCCGCTCAAACGAACGTGGGAACGCGGCATCTATATGGGCGTCGATTCCACCAATCCCGATGCCATCAAGCGGCATCGCCCGCAAGGCAACGCGCCGCCGGCAAATTGAAAATCACCAAAGGCAATACGGACCATGGATACAGCAAAAAGCGAAACGCGCGACGGCATGCAGATCGACTGGGACGCGCCGATCCCGATGAACGACGGGGTCGTGCTGCGGGCCGATGTATTCCGCCCGCTCGCGCCCGGCCAACATCCGGTCATCCTCAGCTACGGCCCCTATGCCAAGGGGCTCGCCTTCCAGGAGGCCTACAAGGGCAATTGGGCGCGCCTGACCAAGGCCGCGCCGAATGTGCTGCAAGGCTCCAGCAACAAGTACCAGAACTGGGAGCTGATCGATCCGGAGAAGTGGGTGCCGGACGGTTATGTCTGCCTGCGCGTCGATTCGCGCGGCGCCGGACGGTCGCCTGGTTACATGGACGTCTGGTCGCCGCGCGAGTCGCGCGACATCTACGAATGCATCGAATGGGCCGCCGCTCAGCCCTGGTCGAACGGCAAGGTCGGCATCAACGGCATTTCCTATTACGCCATGAACCAATGGACGACCGGCGCGTTGAAGCCGCCGCATCTCGCGGCGCTGTGCATCTGGGAAGGCTCCTCGGACTATTACCGCGAGCTCTGCCGCCATGGCGGCATCCTGAGCGACTTCTACGGCAGCTGGTGGCCGCGCCAGGTGGTGCGGGTGCAGCACGGCCAGGGCGAGCGCGGCTTCAAGAGCCAAGTGACCGGCGAACCGGTGGCCGGACCGGAGACGCTGCCGGAAGCGGAACTCGCCCAGAACCGCGCCGATTCAGCGGGCGAAGCCAAGCGGCGCCGGCTGTGCGACGATTATCATGCTGCGCGCACCGCCCAGTTCGAGGACATCGAGGCGCCCCTGTTGTCCGCCGGCAATTGGGGCGGCATGGGCCTGCACTCGCGCGGCAATTTCGAGGGCTTCCTGCGCGCGGGCTCCAAGCAGAAATGGCTCGAGGTGCACGGCGACACCCACTTCACGCATTTCTACAGCGAATACGGCGAAGCGCTGCAGAAGCGCTTCTTCGGCCATTTCCTCAAAGGCGAGGATACCGGCTGGGCCAAGCAGCCGCGTGTCGCGCTCAACGTCCGCCATCCGGACGAGAAGTTCGTGGCTCGCGCGGAAAATGAATGGCCGCTCGCGCGCACGCGCTGGACCAAATATTACCTGGCGCCGCAGGCGTTCGGCCTCAGCCCCAACCTGCCCGCCGGGCAAACGACGCTCAGTTATGAGACGACCGGCGACGGTCTCACCTTCAGTACGCCGCCCATGAGTAAGGCGCTCGAAATCACCGGACCGGTCGCCGCCAAGCTGTGGGTTTCGTCGGAAACCAGCGACGCCGATTTGTTCCTGGCGCTGCGCGTGTACGATCCGGGCGGCAAGGAAGTCACTTTCATTGGTTCCAACGATCCGCGCACGCCGGTGGGCCTGGGCTGGCTGCGCGCCTCGCAACGCAAGCTCGATCCGGCGCGAACGCTGCCCTACCGGCCGTGGCACAGCCATGACGAGGAATGGCCGCTCACGCCCGGCGAGCCGGTGGAACTCGACATCGAAATCTGGCCGACCTCGATCGTGGTGCCGCCCGGCTACCGGCTTGCGCTGACGGTGCGCGGCAAGGACTACGAAGTCGATGGAACCGATGCCGCATTGCCGAACGCCGCCTATCCGATGAAGGGCGTCGGCCCGTTCCTGCATGTCGATCCCGATGATCGGCCGTCCGCGATTTTCACCTGCCGCAACACGCTGCATTTTTCGTCCGGCAAGGAGCCTTACCTCTTGTTGCCGATCATCCCCGAGGCGTAGGCTTTAGCCGCAAAAAAACATACTTGGGGGAAGCGCAATGAAGCCGATGCTGACCGCGGCGCTCGCCGTCGCGGGTGTTGTTGCCGTTTTTGCCGGCGTGATGCCGGCCAAGGCGGACACCTATCCGAGCCGCACCGTCACCATCATCGTGCCCTATCCGGCCGGCGGACCGACCGACCAGACGGCCCGCGAAATCGCCAACTTTCTTTCCAAGAAGCTCGGGCAGAGTTTCATTGTCGAGAATGTCACCGGCGGCAGCACCATCGTCGCCACCAACCGTCTCGCCAAGGCGACGCCGGACGGTTACACGCTGATGCTGCATAATTTGCAGATCACGGCAAACGTCACGCTATTCAGCGACCTGCCCTTCAACACCACGAAGGACATCGTCCCGATCATGCTCGTCAACAGGAACCCGCTGATCCTGGTAGGCCGCCCGGGTCTTGCGCCGAATAATCTGAAGGATCTGATTGCTTTGATGAAGAAACAGCGTTTGCGCGAGGCGCTGCCCGGATTCGGCACCACCGGCCACCTCACTTCGGCGCTATTCGCGCAGGAAGCCAAGGTGAAGATCGATTTCATCCCCTATCGCGGCGCGGCCCCTGCGATGAACGATCTATTGGGTGACCATGTCGACCTGTTTGTCGGCACGCCGACGTCGATCGTGTCATTTGTCAAGACCGGCAAGCTGAAAGCTTACGGCGTCACCGCAAAGCATGGCACGCCCTTGCTGCCGAAAGTCCCAAGCATGGTGGATGTGCTGGGACCCAAATTCGAAATTTCTTACTGGCAAGCCATGTTCGCGCCGGCCGGAACGCCGGCCCCGGTGATGAAAAAGCTTAACGCCGCGCTGCAACAAGCAGTGACTGATCCGGACGTCGTCAAGCACTGGGCCGTCCAAGGCTTCACGGCATTTCCGAAGAGTCAGCGCACACAAGCGGCGGCCGAGGCGTTCATGAAGAGCGAGATCGCACGCTGGGGCAAGGTCATCCGCGACAACAATATCCACGTCAACCAGTGAGGACGTGAGCTGCCCGATCGAACGCGATACGTCATTGCGGGCGCGGCCGCCAGGCCGCGAACCCGGAATCCATAATCCCGATGCTCCGGCGTATGGATTCCGGGTGCACGCACTGCGCGCGTGTCCCGGAATCACGCTCCGGATCGGCGCCTAGCGCGCCGGCTGCAACACGCCCTCCAGCCAGTCCCACATATAGGCCGAGCAGATGCTCTGGTTGTCGATCTGGCAGTGGTGATAGCCGCCTTCTTCGCGCGTGAAGATCTTGAAGGTCTTCTGCTTGGCGCCCACCGCGTCGAAGCATTTCTGCGCTTCCGCCATGGGGATTTGCTCGTCGCCCTCGCCGTGCAGCAGCAGGAACGGGCAGGTGATTTTTTGCACCGCGCCGTCGAGGTTGAACGGTTTGAGTGCCTTGAGCACTTCGTCCTGTGTGTTCACGTTGAGCACCCAGGCGATGTGCTGATGCGCGACCGACAATGACGGCGTATCGGCGCGCGCCAGGCGCTCGAAACGGTCGCGCCAGATCTTCTGGTAGTCCCACTGGGCGCCCCAGGCGATGCAGCAGGCGAACCGCCGCTCGTAGGCGGCCGCGCGCGGGGCATAATAGCCGCCCAGGCTGATCGCCATCACACCGATGCGCTGGGGATCGATCTCTGGCCGCGCCGCCAGCCAGTCGAACACCGGGGTGGCGTAGTGCTCGGTGTCATGGCGCAGATAGAGCCTGCGGAAGCGGATGCTCTCGCCATTGCCGGGGCCGTCGACGATCAGGCAGGCGATGCCGCGTTCGACCAGATCTTTGACGCCTTTGAAGTATTGTATCTCCTTGGTGACGTCGAGCCCATCAAAAAACACCACGGCCGGCACCTTGCCGTTCTTGTTGGCTGGCTCCGCATGCACCAGGATCGCCGGCAGGCTGGTGTCGCCATAGGGGATTTCCACGTGCTCTAAGCGCGGCCGGTTGATGTATTTGGCAGCGTCGCGCAGGCAGGCGACGCCGCGCCTATAGGCATCGTTGCCTTCCTTGCTCTTGGGCTGCAGGAAGCGCTCGCCGACATGGTAATAGGCGCTCGCCCGCTGCAGATATTGCGCGCCGCTGACGCCGTGCCCTTCGGCGATGCGGGCGCGGCCGCGGTCTTCGACCTCTCGCGCCTCGCGCGCCCATTCGCGGAACCAGGCGTCGTCGTCTCCAACTTGTTTTTTCAGCCGCAAGCCGATGCGGTTGACCTCGCCAATCTCGGCGCCGCCCCAAGGTGCCATGTTGAGGCCGATCAAGAGCCCATGCGACCAGCGATAATTGTCAGGGAAATAAACGAAGGACAGTTCTTCTTCCGGCATCGCACCTACCCCACACTTCTCAAGCGGTGCGAGACTGCCAAAAACAAACTGCCTCGACTAGGGTGTATCCTCAGCTATTGAAATTACTGGTGACGGACGCAGTCATCATCGAACCGTCTCTGCTGCGAAATTCCCTAGACAGGGAATTCCGCAGAATCCGGGCCCCGCGTCGGTTTCCGCATCCGGACCACGAAAGAATTCAGGCACTTGGGGTCAAACTCCCTAGCCAAAGGAACAGGGAATTCGTTACGGGCAAACACGAAATTCCCCGTCCGCATCAGAGATGTTTTTCTCTGGGCAGAGTGGAGCAACTCAGATAAGCAAACATTGCACTCTGACATAGGTGGGCCACTAAGGTAATTAATACAGACGAGGTTTTCGGTACACACAGGTAAGCAAAACATACTCCCAGCCGCGGCATGATGACCGTCATGTGTCAATCGCGCGCCGGACACTCTGGCGGAAACTCGACTGTCTCCTTGTGGCCGAAGCCCTTCGTATTATCGATCAGAACCATGCGAAACGGCTCAAGCCGATAAGGCGAGGCACGCGCGTAGCCTTCCTGCAGCTTCGGCGGGCCGCTCTTCAGGCGGCAGAGAAACGGATAGCGCACCTCCAACAACGCGAGATGTCGCTGCCGTTCGTCCGCATCTACAACCCGCCGCGCCGCGCCGAGCACCTGCACGCCGCGGATTTCAGCAAAATCCGTGTAGTCCGGCGCAATCGTCGCCGCCGCGCGCGCATCGGCGGCAAGGTCAAGCGAATGCCGCGTATCCGGCTCTGAGAGCCAGACCAGAGAAAGACCGTCGCAAGCGTAGAAAAGGTTCGCTGCGTGCGGACCGTCTGGACCATGGGTGGCGAGCGATAGCACATGATGGCCGGCCAGGAACGCGGCAATTCGATCGGCGAGATTGTTGTTCATTGTCGCGCTGCCGGGGACCGGAAAAATGACGGCTGGCGGCAGAATAGCGCAATTTAATGGCGGTTGTCCCTGTCGGAAATTAGATCCGGATATATCGGTTGTGGTTTAGGAATTGCGAACTCTTCCACAGCCTGAAGGAGACTCAGATGGTCATCGAGAGCTGGCGTGTTCACTACAACACTCGATGGCTGCATTCCGCGCTCGGGTACAGACCACCGGTCGTCGCTCGCCACTGCGCCCCCGCCAACACCGCTCGACGCCATGTCAAATATCCATTAGCCTCTTAGCTCGCCTGGTATAAAAGATCGGTCGGGCCAGTCGATAATCCGGCCAGGCTTTAAGGTTTCGCGTGACGGGCTCGAAATGCAACTTTGGGGGAGGAGACGTACAATGAAATATCACACTTCCGCTGTCGCGCGGATGATGCAGCGCCTTGCTTTATTGATGCTACCGGCGGTCATGCTGGCGGGGACGCTGCCCGCGCCGGCCCAGGCGAAATGGCCTGATAAACCGGTCAAGATTATCCTGCCGTTCGGCGCCGGCGGCGTCGCCGACGTCACCTCGCGTATTCTGGCCGACAAGCTCAGCAAGAAATTCGGCGAACGCTTCGTGATCGAAAACATGCCAGGACCGGGTGGCATTAATGCCGCGCGCGCCGTGGTGACCTCCGTGCCCGACGGCTACACACTCGGCCTCGTCACCAATGGCACCGCCATCAGCGTCGCCGCCTTCAAGCATCTCCCGTTCGACCCGGTCAAACAGTTCGAAATGATCTCGGGCCTCGGCCAGTTCAATCTGCTGTTCGCGGTCGCCGCCAATTCGCCCTACAAGACGCTAGGCGACTTCATGAAGGCGGCCAAGGCGCAGCCGGGCAAGTTGAACATCGGCACTGTCGTGGTCGGTAGCACGCAGAATCTCGGCGGCGAACTGTTCAAGTCGATGGCCGACCTTAACGTGGTCATCGTACCGTTCCGCCGTTCGCCCGACATTGTCGTCGCATTGCTGCGCAACGACGTGCAGATGCTGATCGAGTTTCCGCCCGCGATCAAAGGCCAGGTCAGCGCCGGCAAGTTGCGCGTCTTGGCCAGTTCCGGTCCCAAGCGCGAACCCGAGTCGCCGAACGTGCCGACCGTCGCGGAGGCGGGCGTCAAAGGCTATCTGGTGACGTCGTGGAACGGCGTATTCGCGCCGAAGGGTACGCCGAAAGAAGTCGTCTCCGCCATGAACAAGGCGATGAACGAGATTCTCGCCGAGCCGGAGGTGAAGGCACAATTCGCCAAGCTTGGCGTGGAAGCGCATGCGAGCACGCCGGATGAGATGATGCAGCGTCTCAAGGAAGACATCAAGAAGTGGACGGTGGTGATCGACAAGGCGGGCATTCCGCGCAAGTGACCTCGTCTCCGGCGGGGCCGTCTGCGCGCCCACGGCGCAGGCGGCCTGACACACGACCGCCATTGGCTGATCGCTGGAGGCTTAATCCCGGGCTTTGACGGGGCATCCTTACCGCCCGAATGAAAGAATGCGCCAGGGGTCATATTCTGTATGGCCCCCCGCACGACGGGGCTGATCCGCCGACCGACACAGCATAGCCAGGAAAGCTAGGGGTGCGGACACATTTGGCTTTGAACAAAAACGTGCCGCTCGGTCTAGCCATTCCCGGTTTGGGAATATTGTGGCGATAGCCGTGCTCAGCGACGCCACATGTTCATCGATAGTCTTCGGTCGCGGTGATCAATCCTTGCAAGCGAGTTCCTTGCGGAGCAAGTTTTCCATGTGGCCGTCCCAGCGTTTGGCAAAGGCTGCGGCGATTCCGAATTGATCGAGCACGCGCGCCACGATGTGATCGACAATGTCCTCGACTGATTGCGGACGGTTGTAAAAGGCAGGCACCGGCGGCAGCATGGTTACGCCCATGCGGGCCAATTTGAGCATGTTCGCGAGATGCACTTCCGACAGCGGCGTCTCGCGCGGTACCAACACCAGCCGTCGCCGCTCCTTGAGCACAACGTCGGCGGCGCGATGGATCAGGTGCTCGCCGTAGCCGTGAGCGATGCCGCCAAGCGTACGCATCGAGCAGGGAATAACGACCATGCCCTCGGTGAGGAAGGAGCCGGAGGACACCGCCGCGCCCAGGTCATTGATATTGTAATGGACGCTCGCCAGCGCAGAGACCTGGTCCATCGTATAGCGGGTCTCGTGCTTGATGGTGCGCTCGGCCCATTTGGAAACGATCAGGTGCGATTCGACGTCGCTTTGCTTGAGCGCTTCCAGCAGCCGGATGCCGAAAATGGCGCCCGTTGCTCCGGACAAGCCGACAATCAGACGCCGCATTAGTACTCTCCTCTAGAACCCGCTTGGAAAACAGATCGCCATTCCGGTGCGGAGCGGCGTCCTAGCTCAGATGTCCGACCCCGACCTGGCCCGACCGATCTTTTGTATCAGGCGAGATGAGAGGCTAACGGATATTTGACATTGCGTCGAGCGGTGTTGGCGGGGGCGCAGTGGTGAGCGGCGCGCAGACTCTTTTCGAATCAGGGCTCGTCACTGTGCCGGCTGATAGCTTAGCCAACCGCGATAGCCAACGCGGTCATCGCGGCAACCGCAATGTAGGCCAGATATCCCTTCCGACTTCCCCCAACTGACGCTGCGAATCTGAGCGAGAACGACACTGGGAAAAGAAAGAAGAGAATAATGCAAAGGACCGGGCCGAAATTGTCCACGAGCCCTTCTTAGGGCTGTCGGCAGCTCTCGGCGTTCATCCGATAGACCAGATCAGCTCCGGTCATTGCTGCCCTTATCGTCCTCATCCGGACGATATTTGGTTTCCGGCTTGAGCCCTTTGCGACGTGCCTTTTCACTGATCTGGCCGTTCTCGAGATAACGCCCATGCGCGGCGCGTTCCGCGGCCTCATCCCATTGCGACAGCCAATCGCCAAGCGAATAACCGAACCAGGGAGCCTGCGGCCGCAACGGCCCGAAACCGAGCTCTTGCCAAATGGCTTTGGCGCGTTCCATGTATTCCTGCTTGGGCAACGCCAGCGGTGGCATGTCGCTCTTCATGGTGGCATCCATCAAGAGCGTGGAATCCTCTTCCTGATTGTGCTCGCGCTTGGGCCCGTGGCCCTGGCCGCGATGCGGCACAAGCTGCACGTCCTCCACCGGGTTCATGCGATACGCCATCGCCCACAACAGCGCGTCGGCGTTGTCGACGGTAATGTCTTCATTGACGGCAATGCAGATCTTTCCGCAGTCGCCCTTGAAGAAGGCGGCGCCATTGAGGCCGCGCCACACTTCCGTGCGCGACGTGCCCTTTTCGAAGGTAATGACCGTGACACGCAACAGGCCGGTGAGCGGTTCGTGCAGCGACACCTTCTTGACACCACGTATGCCGAGGGTGTGGCGCAGGTGATGCGTGAACAGCGGCTCATAGGCAACGCGCTTGATCACGCTCGATTCTGACGGCGCCACTTGGCTGATATAGGACGGGATCACGGGATTCTTGCGACGAGTGATCGCCGTCACCCGCATCGGCATGTTGAATTCTTCCAGAGCGATGTGGCCGTGGGATTCGCCGAACGGCGCTTCCGGCTCAAGCCATTCGGTGTCGATAAGACCTTCGATGACGATTTCCGATTCCGCGGGCACCAGCAGATCAACCGTACGCGCGCGCACGATGTTGATCGGACCGCCCGCGAGCCCTCCCGCGACGGTGAGTTCGTCGACGCCGATCGGCAGCTTCTGCGGCCCCATGAAAGCGACATAGGGCGGGCAACCGAGCACGATGGCGCAGGGCATGGGCTCGCCGCGTTTCTGGTATTTAAGATAATGCTGATAGCCGCCGGCGCCGCCGACTCGTGTCGCCATGCGCACCACCAGCCGGTCGGGCGCCTTTAGTGCGGCACGGTATGTGCCCATGTTCTGCACACCGGTTTCCGGGTCGCGTGTGATGACATTGGTCGCGGTAAGTGTTGGCGCTGAATCAAAGCCGGGCGTCGAGACCGGAATTGGCAGCGCATCGAGTCCATTGCCCTCCCCTTTGATCGCCTCGCCTTCGACCACCACTTCCTGACACACCGCCTCGTCGACGAGTCGCGGTTCTATAGGATTAGCGATCGCGTAATCCCACTTGGCCTGGATCTCATCTACCGGTGCGCGCATGCCAACGCTGTATATAGCGGGATTGGCCGCAATGGCGCCGACGACCACCGGGATATCGTAAGCGCGGCCTAAGCCGTCAGTGACATTGGTGAACAGAAACGCCTTGCGGTCGGCCTCGTCGAGGCCACCGACGAACTGCCAGCGCACCAGCGGATGCAACTCTGAATCTTTGTCAATCCTGCGATCGACCCGCCGCAACATCCCGCGCTCCTCAAGCGCGGCGATGTGTTCGTGCAAATCTGGATAATTACGCGGTGCCGCGGTCATGTTCGACTCCTTAAACTCGATAATGCCCGCCTTCTTTGCCCCGAATCGACCCTTTTGTCACGCTTCCAGCAAACTGCGGCTATCAGAAACGACATGGGAAACTGGGCGGGGCTGTCGTCACCTCATCCCGACCGGCCGTTTGATGCAATGGACCGCCGACTGGCTATCACGAGTGTACCTGGCGTGTTCAATCCATCATTGAAAAGACGGTCAGTCATGACAATCAGGAGTGCGACGTTGACCGCTGAGACGAGGTATCCGCGCGTCCGATTGAATGGGACAAACGCCAAGCCGGTAACGACGAGAGGCAAGTCGTTGCGCGCCGCTAGCTAAAGCAAATTCGAATCGCCCCTCCAATTCTGCTTCGTTTATATCACGCTACGCCTTCGGCAGGCTCCAACGCGATACTTTGGTTCAGGCTGACGTCAGACCGCCATCAACTACAATGGTTTGTCCGGTGATCGCACCGGCAGCGGGACCGGCGAGGAACGCGATGGCACCGGCGATTTCCTCAACCGTGGCCAGGCGATGGATCGGAATGCGCTTAAGCATCGCTTCCATATAGGCCTTGTTGGAACCGGTGCCCGCCCGCGACGGCGACGGCGTATCGAGCCGGCCCGGCGCCACCGCATTGACCGTGATGCCATGCTCCGCCCACTCGATGGCCAGCATACGCGTCATCTGCGCGAGCGCCGCCTTGCTGATGCCGTAGGCGGAGCGTTCGCTCTGCCCGATCAGTGCCGCAGTTGAGGTCACGGTGATGATGCGGCCGGGGGCCTGCCGCGCGAGCAGATGTCGGCCGACTTGCTGGGTGAGGAAGAACGTGCCGGTGACATTGATCGCGATCAGCTCGTTCCATTCGTCCGGCATGACATCGACTGCCTTGCGCCGCAGATTGGCGCCAGCGTTATTGACCAGCACGTCGATGCGACCGAAGCGCTCGAACGTCTTGGCCGCTACGCTCTCGATGCTCGCCTGCGAACGCAGGTCGAGGTCGAGCGCCAGCGCCTGACACCCGAGCTTGGCCAATTCGGCCAGCGTGGCAGCAAGGTTTTGCGCGTGGGTCGCCGTCAACGCCAGATCGAAGCCGTCGCGCGCGAGCGCCAGGGCAGTGGCGGCGCCGACGCCATAGGAGGCGCCGGTAACGAGCGCGACTTTGCGGCCTACCTGCTGCTCCTGTGCCATGCTCCCTTACCTTACACCCAGCCGCGCGGCTCGGCTTTGACGCTGGCGACCGCCGGCAAGGCTGCCGTCAGCGCCTGCGTCTGCGCCGTGTCGAGCGCCGGCAGCGGCGGGCGCGGCGCGCCGCAGTCGCGGCCCATCAGCCGTGCTGCCGCCTTGAGACCGGGCACGCCGGCGTCACGGAACAGGCGGAACAATATCGCCGCATCTTCCTGCTGTCGCCGCGCATCCTTGTATTTCTCGGCCTGGCACAGATCGTAGAGTTCCCGCACCAGCCGCGGCGACACCGCGGCGAGCGGCGACAACAGCCCGGTGGCGCCGACAGCGCCGGCTGAAATCATATATTCGCTGCCGGAAATAAACTGGAATTCCGGCCACACGCCGCGCGCGACTGTCACCACCTCGATCATGTATTGCCAGTCGAGGCTGGCGTCGATCAGACCGGCAAAGTCTGGCAATTTGCCGAGCAGCTCGACCACGGATCTGCTGGCGAACTCCACCTCGTTCATTTCCGCTGGGTCATTATAGACGAAGAACGGCAATCCGCCGGCCTTGCCGATGGTCGCGAAGTGCTCGACCAGCATTTGCTGCGGCGGCGTCCAGTAGTACGGCACAGCGCAGATCAATGCGGCGGCGCCCGCCTGCTTCGCATGCGCGGCGAGCGAAGCGGCGATGGCCGTGCCTGCCTCGCTGACATTGACGACGACCGGCGCGCGGCCGGCTACGTGCTTGACGGCAAAGTTCGTGAGCTCCTTGCGCTCTTCGACCATCAGGCTGACCGACTCGCCGGCATGCATGGGCAGCGCCAGCGCTTCGGCGCCATGGCGCAGATGGAAATCGATCAGCTTGCCATAGGAGACGTGATCGACGCGCCCGTTGGCGAACGGGGTGAGCGGCGCATGCACCAGACCGAATTTGAATGCAGTCACGTTGTTGTCCTTTCGGTCACCAGCCATGCGGCTCGCTGTCGACGATGCCGAGCTCTTGCAGACGCTTCTCGATGAATTTGATGCGTTCGGGCGAGGCCGTCGGCAGCGGCGGCCGGGTCGGGCCGACCGGGCGGCCCATGATCACGCAGCCACCCTTGAGCGAGGACGGGTACTGGTCGCGGAACAGGAGCCAGAGCTGCGACAGCTTGTACTGCGCCGCGCGCGCGCGGTCCCAGTTGCCGGCGACGCAGGATTCGTAGAGTTCGACGCAGAGATTAGGGCAGATTGCCCCGGCCGACGAATAGGAGCCGGCGCCACCGAGCGAGATCGAAGGCAGGAGATATTCGACGCCCGCGATCATCGCGAAATCCGGGCGCAGCGGCAGCGCCGCACGCAGAATCTCGAAGAACTTCTCGCTGTTGAAGCTCGCTTCCTTCATGCCGATGAAGTTCGGCAGCCGCCCGATCAGGCGCGCGGTCAATTCGCCGGTGAACTCGACGCCGTCGAGATAGCTCGGCGAGTTGTAGGCGATGAGCGGCAGGTCGATAGACGTGCCAAGCCGCACGAAGTGATTGTAGATCGCCTCCGACGGATATTTCCAGAAATAGGGCGTGATCGCAATGATGGCGTCGGCGCCCTTCTCCTGGGCATGGCGCGCCAGATCGAAAGTGTCCTCCAGCGCCAGCGCGCTAACATGCACGGAGACCGGCACGCGCTTATTGACCGCCTTGATCGCTACCTCGGCCAGTGCCTTGCGTTCAGCGATGGTGAGATTGTGCGATTCCGCTTTGTGATGCGGCCACGAGATGGCGGTGGCGCCGGTGCGGACGTGGAAATCCACCAGCCGCTCGAAGGTCTCATAGTCCGGGCTGAAGTCTTCCTTCAGCGGTGTCACCGGGCTCTGCATCACGCCCTTGAGGACGAGTGTCATTCTAGCTCCTGCATTGCGACTTCCTGCGGCCGGCGCGTCCGGGATCGCGGCGCGGCCTGCGCACCGCGATCCCGTCTCGGCTTGGACCTCCGTTACTTGGCCGTGATGTGCGCGGCCTTCACCACCCTGCCCCAGCGCACGCCTTCCGCATGCACGAATTTGGCGTAGGCCGCGGGCGAGGCGCTCGGCGCCGGCGTCATGCCGAGCTTGGCATAACGCGCCTTCACCTCAGGATCGTTGAGCGCCTTGACCACCGCGTCATGCAGTTTCTTGACGATGGCCGGCGGCGTGCCGTGCGGCGCGCACAGGCCGAACCATTGCACCGCGTCGAAGCCCTTCACCCCCTCTTCGGCGAGTGTCGGAATGTCCGGCGCAATCGACGCGCGCTTGGCGCTGGTCACGCCATAGCCGATCAGTTTTCCCGCCTTGATCTGCGACAGCGCGATGGTGAGGTCGGGCACGTCGAGTTGCACATCTCCGGCGAGCGTGGCGTTCAGCGCCGGATGCGTGCCGCGATAGGGCACGTGCAGCATTTTCACGCCGGTCTCCTGCGAGAACAGCTCGACGATGAGCTGCGACAGACTGCCGACGCCACCGGAGCCGAAGGCGACCTTGCCGGGATGGGCCTTGAGATATTTGAGCAGTTCTTTCAGGTTCTTTGCCGGCAGCTTCGGATTTCCCACCAGCACGCCGGGCACCGTGACCGTGCGCGAGATCATCGCGAAGTCATTGATGTTGTAAGGCACGTTCTTGAGCACGAACTGATTGATCACGTGCGACGAGATCATGGCAAGCATGGTGTAGCCGTCGGGTGCCGCCTTCGACACCGCCTGCGCGCCGATATTGCCACTCGCGCCGGGACGATTCTCGATCACGATGGTCTGGCCGAGGATCTTGCTCAGCGTGGGCGCCAGAATGCGCGCTTGGGTGTCGGTGCCACCGCCGGGCGGCGAGGGAACGATCAGCGTGATGTTGCGGCTCGGATAGTTATCGGCTCGGCTCGGCGCGCCGGACCAAGCGAAAGCCGCGACCATGGCGCCGGCCACGGCCGCAAACCGAAGGCTTCTGTCGCGCAATGTCATTCTTGACAGCATGTGTTTCCTCCTCTTGCCGCGCCCGTTTGATGCGTGCGCTGTTTCCTCCCGGCCGGACGTTTTGCGTGCCTGCCCCGGCAAGCCTAGTAGATTTTTCGCCAGTACCGTGGTTCATTGAGTTTTAACTTCAACATTGACAATCGAAAGTCTCCCTATGGACCGGTTGCACGGTGTGCTGGTTTTCCTGAGCGTGGTCGAGACGCGCAATTTCAGCGAAACAGCACGCTCCCTCGGGGTCAGCACCTCGGCGGTGAGCGCCGCAGTGCTGCGGCTCGAGCAGAAGCTATCGGTGCGCCTGCTCAACCGCACCACGCGCCGGGTCAGCCCGACCGCCGAGGGACTCGAGTTCTATCAACGCTGCAAGCAGATTATCGGCGACCTCGAGGAGGCCGAGATCAATGTCAGCCGGTCGGGGCGCCTACCAAGCGGGCGCTTGCGCATCGGCATGCCTTCGGCACTCGGCCGCATGTGGGTGATTCCACACTTGCCGGATTTCACCCGCGCCTATCCTTCCGTATCGCTGGAGATCGTCATCGGCGACTTCTTGACGGCCAGCCACCGCGAGAGTCTGGATGCGGCCATCCAAGTCGGCGAGCTGCCATCATCACGCATGATCGTGCGCAAGCTCGCCTCGGTCGATTACGTCGTGTGTGGGGCGCCGGCCTATCTGGCAGAACACAGTCGGCCGCAGACACCAGCCGATCTCAAAGAACACGTCCGCCTCAGCTACCGCCGACCGCGCAATGGCCAGATCCGACAGTGGCGCTTCGCACGCGGCCGAACGATCGAACAGACGCCCACCAGCGGCGCGATGGTTTTCAACAGTGGCGAGGCGCTGATCGCGGCCGCGAATGCCGGCCTCGGGCTCATTCAAGTTGCTGAATACTATGCGCGGCCGGACCTCGACGCCGGTACCCTCGTCGAAGTGCTGGCGGACCATAAGGCCCGCGCTTACGACATTTCGGTGGTGTTCCATCAGCGCAATCGCATTGCGCCGCGTCTGCGTGTCTTCGTCGACTTTCTGATCGATCTTTTCGACACCCCCCCATGGGACAAACAACGATGAAGAGCACCCAGTGATCAAGAAAAAAGGAATACGAGAAGACCATCTGGCTCAAATTTGGCGCCCCGGCCCCACCGCGATTTCCCAGGCTGCTCTGGGAAGCTCGATTTCAATCCGCCCCTTTCCAAGTGACCTGACCCGTATTTTGATGTGTGGAACGGCCCCTCCCGAGCGGCATCGATGTGCCAAGGTGTGGTCGTTGCGAGGACCACATAAAGGGAAGCCGTTCCAT
>JAKAMD010000346.1 GCA_021823875.1 Pseudomonadota bacterium
GCACGCCATAGGCGGCGCCGAACTTGGCCATCCAGATGAACATGTAGATGCAGAGTTCCTGCGCCCAGGAGAGGTCGCGCGCGGCGAGCCAGCTGTAGATCGCATGCAGCGGCACCGCCAACGCCGGCATGCCGTGCGCAATCAGCCATTTGGCGAGATCGATCGAGGCGCCGGTGCTGTAGCGGTGCAGCACCGCCACGAAAATCAACCCCGTCGCCGCCGCGATCAGGGTGGCGATGAGCCATTCTTCAAGCTGATTGAGCGCGCGCAGTAACACGTGAAGCCCCCCACGCAAATTCGGCCGGGAGGTCGTCACTCCCGGCCGTTTTTATTGTTTGCAGATACGGCTGACCGTCAATTCATCTTGATATTGAGCTCTTTCGACAGCAGGTCGAGCACCTCGCCGCCGACGCGGCCCTTGGCCCATTTATAGGTCGGCGCCATCGCCTTTTTCCAAGCCGCGATTTGTGCGGGCGTCAGATAATGCAGTGTGGTCTTGCCCGAGGCCTTGATGGCGGCGAGCGCATCCTTGTTCTCCTTGGCGGCAATCGAATTGGTGTAGTCGGTCGCCTCATCCATCGCCTTGGTGAGCTCAGCGCGAATGTCGGCCGGCAGCCCGTTCCAGAACTTGGAGTTCACGATCACGGCATATTGCAGGTGCGCGTGGTAGGAGACGGTGATGTCCTTCTGCACCTCGTAGAATTTCTGCGTCAGATAGTTCGAGGCCGTGTTCTCGCAGCCGTCGACCACGCCGGTCTGCAGCGCCTGATAGACTTCCGAGAAGGCCATGATCTGCGGAATCGATCCGACATCGCGGAAATAACGATCGGCGATCTTCGAACCGGAGATGCGCATCTTGAGGCCCTGGAAGTCGGCCGGCATCAAGAGCGGCCGGTTGGCCGAGACCATGTGGAAGCCATTGTCCCAGAAGGCGAGACCGGTGATGCCCTTGCTCTCGAGCTTCTTGAACAGCCACTTGCCGACCGGGCCCTTCATGGCCTTGTCATAGGCCGCGTCGTCCTTGAACAGCCAGGGCAGATCGAGCGCCTCGAACTCCTTGGCGCCGAGCGGCGCGAACTTCGCGGTCGAGGGCGCCAGCATCTGCACCGAGCCGAGTTGCAGCGCCTCGATCTCTTCCTTGTCCTTGAACAATTGCGAGTTCGGATAAACTTCGACCTTGACCTTGCCGTTGGTGTATTTCTCGGCCAGTTCCTTGAACTTGAGCGCGCCTTTGCCCTTCGGCGTGTCGTTGGCGACGACGTGGCTGAACTTGATGATGATCGGCTGCTGGGCGCTGGCCGAAATAGCGGACATAGCCAGCACGGCAGCGGCCGCGCTGAACAGCACGAATAGTTTCTTCATGGATGGCTCCGAACGTTTCCTAACAGAGCCGGTGCCCCCGGCTTCAGAAACCGGTCGTGGCCTCAGGCCCGCCGGTGTCGGTGCCGACGATAGCCTGCTGTGGGCCGTATAAACAAGCACTCTTATAAAGTTTATATAAACAGCTTTTATTGATTTTCCGGTATTTTTACATCCACATCTGATGGCCTTCCATGCCCTTGTAGATATCTGCGACATATTCGCCGTAGCCGTTGAACAAGAGCGTCGGGCGGCGCTCGCCGGTGCCGATCACTTCCTCGGTGGCCTGGCTCCAGCGCGGATGCGGCACTTGTGGATTGACGTTGGCCCAGAAGCCGTATTCCGACGGCTGTATCTTCTGCCACATGCCGGCCGGCTGCTTGTCGACGAAGGTGAAACGCACGATCGACTTGATCGACTTGAACCCGTATTTCCACGGCACCGCCAGCCGGATCGGCGCGCCGTGCTGCTTGTCGAGCGGATGGCCGTAGCAGCCGGTGGCGATGAAGGCGAGATCGTTGGTCGCTTCCGCCATGGTGAGCCCTTCAATATAGGGCCAGGGAAACCAGGACAGGTTTTGTCCCGGCGCCATCTTGGGATCCATGAAGGTGGTCATCTGCACGAACTTGGCGGCGCCGAGCGGACGCGCGAAGGCAACAAGCTTGGCGAGCGGAAAGCCGGTCCAGGCGATCGCCATGCTCCAGGCTTCGACGCAGCGGTGGCGGTAGAGCCTCTCCTCCAATGTCATCTTGCGGATGAGGTCGTCGATGCCGATCTCCTGCGGCTTCTCCACCAAGCCGTCGATCTTGATCGTCCACGGCTCGATCTTGAGCGCCTGCGACGCTTCCGCGATGTATTTCGACGTGCCGAATTCGTAGAAGTTGTTGTAGTTGTCGTTGATCTTTTCGGCGGTGATCGCGCGATCGAGCTTGAATTTATCGTTGCGCTTGGCGGGATAGAGATCGGGCACGGGATAATGCTGCCATTTCGAATCCGCCGCACGAGCAGCGGCAGGCAGCATGGCGAGCGCGCTCGCGCCACCCACCAACAAGGCGCGCCGGCTGAACACCAGATGCTCGGGCGTGGCCAGATGTTCTGGCATGTCCCAGCCGCGACGGTGAATGATGTTCATCGGCCTGTGATCCTCCAATATCGCCCGATTCAGGGGGTAAGGACTGCCGGCCTCACAGGCAAGTCACGCCTGCGTCATCCGGGAACTCATGACGGCAGGTTCAATCGCGGGCGAAGCGAAGACGGCGGGATTTGGCCGGCGCCGCGGCGGGCGCGAACATGGTCAGGCGCTGGTGGATGAGACGAGCGAGGTGCCCCTTGGGCATCGGCTTGGCATAGAGATAGCCCTGCCCGACTTGCACGCCGAGGCTCTGCAGCTTGTGGCTCTCGTGCATGGTCTCGATGCCTTCGGCGACGGTCGTGAGGCCGAAGCGCTTGCTGAGATCGACAATGGTCTCGCACAGGCCGGCGTTGAGCGGATCGCTATTGCAGTTCATCACATAGCTGCGGTCGATCTTCAGCTCGCTGAACGGCAATTGCCTTAAGCGCGCGAGCGACGAATAGCCGGCGCCGAAATCGTCGAGCGCCAGCGTGCAGTTCTGTTCGCGCAGCGCGGCGGCAACGTCATTGGCGAGAGCGAGGTCATTGATGATCTGGTCCTCGGTGACCTCCAGCACCAGGCCCGGCCAGTTGTCGGCGCGCGGGCGCGCCTCGCGCAGCATCTGCGGGATCGGCAATTTGACGAAGGCCGACACCGGCACGTTAACCGCGAGTTTGATCGCCGCACCGTATTTGTTGAACAGCTCCCAATCGCCGAGCGCGGTCAGGATCACCTCTTCGGTCAACTTGTGCAGGTCGTCTTCGCTCGCCTCGGGCAGGAAGAAGAACGGCGCCACCACGCCGCGCACCGGATGGCGCGCGCGCACCAGCGCCTCGGCGCCGGCGAGCCGCATGGTCTTGAGCTCGATCTTGGGCTGATACCAGAGCTCGAACCAATTGCGCTTGAACAGCTCGCCGAGCGGAATCTTGTCTTTCGGGCCGGCGTAAGGCGCCGGCTCAGACGCGAACAGATTGCGCAAACGTTTCAACATGGTCCGACCCGCGCGCTACATGCGCACCCGTCCACCTGTTTGCGCGGGCAGATGCCGCCGGCCGGTTAATGCGCTTGTCCCAGCAGCCGCCATGGTTTGCGAAAGCTTATTGCAAACGCGCGAGTTGTCCGTAGTTGCGCGCGGAGACGCCGTCGTCGACTTTACTGTTTGACGGCGCAGTCGTTTCCGTATGCGCGGCGTCCCCGCGGCGTTGATGTCTAACCCTCACGATCAAGGCCTGCGGTCTTTACGATCAGCATCGTCAATCGATCATTGATGATTTGAATCAACTGCGAGTTGATATTTCGGTTGTACTCCTGCATAATTTGAACATGAGCTGGACCCAGGACACTTCGCGCAATCTGCTGATCGGCGCCGTCTTTGCCGCCATCATCACGCTGATCGTGTGTGCGGGCTCATTGACGCAGTCGAACTGGCGCTTTCAGGAAACGGCGGGCCCGAACACCGGCTTTGCCGCCCCGGCGTCGGCGGGCGAGAGAAGGTAGGCGTCACCGCTTCGGTGACGGCGCCCGCATCCCGGCCCAGATTGATCCATATAACGTTATGCGTTATAGTCGCGTATGATCGTCAGCTTTGG
>JAKAMD010000347.1 GCA_021823875.1 Pseudomonadota bacterium
CTGTTGCATTCCTCGCCGGTACGACCTTCGCGCTGGCGGGTGCGACCAAGGATGATGCCGTGGCAATGGTGAAGAAGACCGTTGCCGTGATCAAGGCCGAGGGGGCGCAGAAGGCCTATGCCGAGATCGACAAGGGCGGTCAGTTTGTGAATGGCGGCATATATGCGGTCGTGCAGGGCTTTGACGGCGTCACGCTGGCGCATGCCACCAATCCGAAGCTGATCGGCAAGAACATGTCCGACGTGCAAGACGTCGATGGCAAGTACTTCGCCAAGGACATGGGCAATCTGGGACGCAAGAACGCCTCGTTCTGGTACACCTTCAAGTTTGTGAACCCGGCGACCAAGAAGATTCAGCCGAAGGACATGTACTGCGAAAGCCTCGATCAGACGATCGTCTGCGCCGGCGTCTACCAGTCCTGACGGCTTCGCGTCCTTGCCGTAATTGGTGTGGTTTGACACGCGCGGAGTTTGAGCGCGGCGAAAATCTGACCGCACGGCGAAATTCCAAGGTGCCGGTGCGTGGCATGCCGCCCCGCACCGGCTCTTGCATTTGTGGAGGTGATCGAGTCCGAGACAGGGCGATCATGTTGCGCTGCAAACAATTCGTCCGGGGGCGTTCGGCAGGCGCAGCTGCCTATTTTGCCTCGTCTCGAATTTCAGGCACCTCGCCGGAACATAAACTGGATTAAGAAACCAGGATGCCGCTTTGGCCGCCGGCAATTAGGCTGTGATTAGTTATTTACATGCATTTTAGGTCCAACAGCCGCGTGCTCCGCAATCGACGAAGCAGCACTCACCGCAGTCAGAAGAAGAACGGTCCCATGATGTCTAGATGGCTCTCTAACATGTCGGTGCGTTGGAAGATTCTATTCGCGCCAGCATTCCTCGTCGTCGTCCTGATGGCAATCGGTGCCTATGCGCTGTACGTGCAGCGCGACGCCCAGTCCACTGTCTACCGGCTCATGACCGGCCCGGTCACGCAGGTCGAATTGATCGGGGACCTCAGTAACGCGATGTGGACCGCGCAGACCAATCTATACCGTTTGACGGCAACGGCGGCCAACGAGACCGATCAGAAGAAAATTAAGGACTCCGCGAAAAAAGTATCGCAGACCATGTCCGATATTACGGACAAGCTGAAGGCGTTCGAGAGCATCAAGGGCGTCGACAAAAAGACGCTGACGAAGACCGCCGAACTCAAAACCGACATCGCCGCCTATCAGAAGCAGGCCAAGAGCGTCATCGATATGGCCGATACCGATGCCGGTACCGCTCTTGCATTCATGATGGGTGCTCAACGCAGCTTCGACAAGGTGGCGAGCCTGGCGGACGACATTAATGACGCCAGCAAGCAGACGATGGATTACGAAGTCGCCCGTACCAATGCGGCGTTCGAGCGGCAGGGCATGATGCTGATTGGCGTGCTGCTCTGTGTCGTCGTCGTCGGGTGCCTGGTATCGTTCATCGTGGCGCGGATCATCGCCAAGCCGATCGTCACGATCGCCGAAGCGGTTGACCAGATCGCGCAAGGTGATCTCGACGTCCATGTGTCGGCGACCAAACAGCGCGACGAAGTTGGTCAGATCGCCGCTGCGGTGGCAAAGATGGCGCGGCAGGTGCGCGCGACCGTCGCCGAGATCAAGACCTCGGCGCGCGAGGTGACCAACGCCTCCTCCGAGATCTCGGGCGCAACCACCGACTTGTCGCAACGCACGGAAGAGCAGGCGGCCAGCCTGGAGGAGACCTCCGCGGCGATGGAAGAGCTCTCCAGCACCGTGCGCAAGAACGCGGACAACGCCGGAGAAGCCAATAAGCTTGCGCTCGACACCTGCGTCGTCGCTGATCGCGGCGGCGGCATTGCCAGTAAAGCGATCGACGCCATGGCCCGCATCGAGGAATCCTCGCGCAAGGTCACCGACATCATCGGCGTGATCGACGAGATCGCGCGGCAGACCAATCTGCTGGCGCTCAACGCGGCGGTGGAAGCCGCGCGTGCCGGCGAGGCCGGGCGCGGCTTCGCGGTCGTTGCCTCGGAAGTGCGCACTCTGGCGCAGCGGTCCTCGGAAGCGGCCAAGGACATCAAGCAGCTGATCAGCAACAGCGGCACCCAGGTGCAGGAAGGCGTGCAACTGGTCAATCAGACCGGCACGGCGCTGAGCGAGATCGCGGAATCGGTCAAGAAGGCCGCCAGCATCATCGCGGAGATCGCCAATGCCAGCGCCGAGCAGGCGACCGGGCTTGACGAGATCAACCGGGCGCTCACGCAGATGGACGGCGTCACCCAGCAGAACTCGGCCCTGGTGGAAGAGAATGCGGCCACCGCCAAGACGCTGGAACTGCAAGCGCACGCCATGGAGCAGCGGGTCGCTTTCTTCCGCTTCAACGAGGGTGGGGCGGCCGGCGAAGAGCCAATGCCCATGGAGGCCGCCGACGAAGAAGGCGGGTTCGACCAAGCGGAGCCGGAAAAGGCGCCGCCGCGTGCCGCCTCGGCCGCCGCCTGACCCGTTTTGCCGCAGCGCCCTCGCGGGGTGTGGCGGAAATCGCTCTGAGCCGTCCGCTAGGCGTTCTGCGGGCGGCTCATATGCGTTATAGAAGCGGAAAAGCGCTTGACCGGCCTCCGGCACGCCCCTATAACCCGCGCAATGAAAGTTCGGGTATCTTCTATGTCGCGCAAGATTATTACCGAAGGCCAGCTTATTGTAGTAGAGGTTCGGACGCCCTCTGGGCGGCCCTGCTAGGGCCTGAGCCAGAGGTAACGTCCGGACATGGCCCTCCACGGGCCTTTTTTATTGGCCGGGGCGGCATCTAAACGACACAAGCGGGCGATAACGAGACGGAAGACAAGGACGACTACCATGACACGCGAAATGACCGGCGCCGAAATGGTGATCCAGGCGCTCGCCGACCAGGGTGTGAAGCATTTGTTCGGCTATCCCGGCGGCGCGGTACTGCCGATCTACGACGCGTTGTTCGCGCAGGATCAGGTGCAGCACATCCTGGTGCGCCACGAGCAGGGCGCGGTGCATGCGGCGGAGGGCTATGCCCGCTCCACCGGGAAGGTCGGCTGCGTGCTGGTCACCTCCGGGCCGGGTGCCACCAATGCGGTCACCGGTCTGACCGACGCACTCATGGATTCGATCCCGATCGTCTGCATCACTGGGCAGGTGCCGACCCACCTGATCGGCAACGACGCCTTCCAGGAAGCCGACACGGTCGGCATCACGCGCCCCTGCACCAAATACAATTACCTGGTGAAGAGCATCGAGGACCTGCCGCGCGTGCTGCACGAGGCTTTCCACATCGCCGCCAGCGGCCGACCCGGGCCGGTGGTGATCGACGTCCCCAAGGACGTGCAATTCGCCAAAGGCGTCTATTCCAAGCCCAAGGACATGGCCCACACCGGCTACAAGCCCAAGCTCAAGGGCGACATGGACAAGATCAAGGCTGCGGTCGAACTGATGGCGAACGCCAAGCGGCCGGTGTTCTACACCGGCGGCGGCGTGGTCAATTCCGGCAAGGCCGCCTGCGACCTCCTGCGCGAACTGGTCAAGCTCACCGGCTACCCGATCACCTCGACGCTGATGGGGCTCGGCGCTTATCCCGGCACCGACTCGCAGTGGCTCGGCATGCTCGGCATGCATGGCACGCTGGAAGCCAACATGGCGATGCACGACTGCGACGTCATGATCTGCATCGGCGCGCGCTTCGACGACCGCATCACCGGCCGGCTCGACGCCTTCGCGCCCGGCTCCAAGAAGATCCATGTCGACATCGATCCGTCCTCGATCAACAAGAACGTTCATGTCGACATTCCGATCGTCGGCGACTGTGCGCATGTGCTGGAAGACATGGTGCGGCTGTGGCGTACCAGCGCGATGCACGCCGACAAGAAGGCGCTGTCGATGTGGTGGACGCAGATCGACAAGTGGCGCGCGCGCAAGTCGCTCGCGTACCGACAGTCCAACGAGGTGATCAAGCCGCAATACGCCATCCAGCGGCTGTACGAGCTGACCAAGGACGAGGACGTCTACATCACCACCGAGGTCGGCCAGCACC
>JAKAMD010000348.1 GCA_021823875.1 Pseudomonadota bacterium
CGAACCGGGCGCTAAATTTCGCCGAGGCCCAGGCGAACGCGCAAATGTTCCCGATAGGTGCGGCTCATCAACAGCTTCGAACCGTCGGCGAGAATCACGTCGCAATCGCCGTTGCGGCGGGCCGTGAGCGAGGCGATGCGCTCCAGCCGTACGATTGCTGAACGATGGATGCGCACGAATTGCGCCGGATCGAGTTGCGGCTCGATTTCAACCAGGGTGCCCCGGATCAGATGCACAGCCTTGCCGACATGGATGCAGAGATAGTGACCTGCCACATCGATGTAATCGACGTCTTTCATCGCCACCACATCGGTGCGGCCCTTCTCTTTGATCGCCAACCGCTCAAGATATTCTCGTGACGCCACGGGCGCGCCCCTGAGGCTGAGCTGGTGGCGGGCGCGATTAAGCGCGCGCGCGAAGCGCCCACGATCGAACGGCTTGAGCAGATAGTCGAGCGCGTGGACCTCGAACGCGTCCAGCGCCTTGTCGTCATGCGCCGTCAGGTAGATGATGACCGGGTGAAGGGCGGGCGGCAGGCGCCGCACGATCTCGAATCCATCAATATCTGGCAATTGCACGTCTAGGAAGACAAGATTGGGTGCCAGCCGCGAGATGGCGCGCACCGCCTCGGCGCCACTGGCCGCTTCGCCGACGATCTCGATATCGTACTCGTCCGCCAAATAGAGCCGCACCCGCTCGCGGGCCAGTGCTACATCGTCTACGATCACGGCGCGGATCGGGGTCATGCCGGCGATGCTTCGCGTAAGGGCAGCGACAGTGTCACCGCCACTCGGCCGTCGCCGTGCTCCAGTTCGAGAGCCTGCGTGTCGCCGTAGAGTGCATCCAACCGCTCGCGCACGTTGGCCAGGCCGATGCCGGTTCCGTTCGAAGGTTGCGCGGCTTCCGGCGCGTCGTTAGTGATCGTGAGCGCGAGTCGGCCCGCGACCGTTCGAGCCGAAAGCGCTATCTGCCCGCCGCCGTTTAGCCGGGCCACGCCGTGCACGATGGCGTTTTCGATCAGCGGCTGCAGCAGCATGACCGGCACTGCGGCGTTCCACACGGTGCCCTCGACATCGAAGACGACTTTCAGTTCGTCGCCCAGCAATAGGGCATAGAGATCGGCGTAGCCGCGCGCAAAGGCGATTTCATCGCGCAGCGCGACCTCCTGCGGCCGCTCGCCCAGCGTTTGCCGCATCAGTTCGCTCAATAGCGACAGCGCTGCATCGGCGCGCGCCGGGTCGCGGTAGCCCAGCGCGGAAATCGCGTTCAGCGTGTTGAACAGGAAATGGGGATTGATCTGCGCCTGAAGGGCCTTGAGTTGGGCGCGGGCCAGCAGGCGCTCGCGCCGACGATAGCGTTCGAAGTAGGCGAACGCCTGGGCGATGGCCGCCACGGCGATGTAGGTCGGAATGCTATAGAACGAGGTGATCGTGGTCGCCGAGAGGATGTGCGGCACATCCGTCGAGCTGATGTGCCCGTGCTGCATGGTCAGGGCGCCTAGTAATGTGCCGACAAGGGTTGCTGACGGCACGATGGCGAAACCGGCAAGCAGTTGCAGCGCGAGCGGTCGCAGCACGCGACCTTCTGAAATCGCGAAACGGCGTCCAAGGAACAGGATAAGCGGCGTTGTCGCCATCCAGGGCACGAAGCCCAGCAACACGTAGACGAACACGTCAAGCGACGGGCCACCCGCGTCCGGACTGTGCATCATCTGCTGCACAAGTACTGTCGGCGGCGTCCAGGCGAGCGCGACCAGGGTCCATGCGGCAACGATGACGCCGCCGGCAACAAGCCAGCGCGTTCTGCTCCCTTCTTGCACTATCTGCATTGTTGTAACTGCGCGGGATGCTGGACCCATGGTGTCCGAACCGCTCCCTTGCCGCAAGAGCGAAAGGCCGGCCCGGTCGCCGGCAACCGGGCCGGTGGCGGCGTGGCATTCGTCCCCAGGCCAATTATTGTTGTCGGACCGTCATTGACGTCGGCGTTGATTCCTTGCCGAGACCAATTGCAGAGAGCGATGTGCTTAAGGGGCTGGCGGCCCATGTGCCTTCGTTCTGCCGATGCGCGTAGGGCGAGGGGAATTCCGCAACGCTTCAGCCATTCACGAGGATGATCGACAAGTCGTCAATCACAACGGCGCATCACAAACGGCTTCGCGGGTGCGTTCGGCGGGTACCGTAACAGGTTTCGGCAGCGATCCGGGCTACCTAGTTTCGAACAGGCCATCGTCTGCGTTAAACGCATATCGTCCGCGCAGGGCTTCGATCTCGGCCGGCAGCGCGGCGACGCTTTCAATGATGAAGCGCATCTTGTTTTCAGGCATCAATACGCTGAAATTCAGGCGCGTGAAGCCAGGCTTGTTTGCCTCGTTGCCAGCCAATATCTCACAACGGAGCTTTTCGGATTCGGCTGGACTGATGGAGAGCAACCGATGGGCATACGGCCCTGCGCAGGCGCAGCCGCCGCGCGCTTGAATGCCAAACCTGTCACTCAGGATGCGTGTGACCAGTTGGGGATGAACATAGCCACCGCGTGGATCCTTGACGAGAAACGAAAAGATCGGAAGCCGCGGCGCCGTGGGCGATCCCAAGATTTCGAGCCCGTTGATACCCTGCCAGGAACTGATGGCTTGTCTGGCAAGATCGGCATTTTGCCGGGCAATATGCTGTGACCCTATGGCATCCTTGACCAAGAACGCGAGTGCAGCCCGAACATCGCCAATGTAATTCGGCGTGCCGGCCTCCTCCCGTTCTTCGAGGTTGTCGACGTAGTCATGAACGCGTGATGAGACGAACTTGACGGTTCCGCCTCCCGAGATGACCGGCCTGGTTGTGACCACCGCGTCGCGCCGTACAATCAGCACGCCCGATGACGCCGGGCCGCCGACGAACTTATGCGGTGAAATCGCGATGGCGTCGATTTCGGCTCCCGGTGCAGGGGTCATGCTGATGGGCAGATATGGCCCGCCGCCGGCATAGTCCCAGACCATCAGCGCGCCCGCAGCTTTGGCCATCCGGGTGATACCGATGACGTCGGTCATGATTCCGGTGATGTTCGACGCCGCCGAAAACGCGCAAATGACGCGTCTGCCCCCTTTGTTATCGTTCAGTGCGCGAGAGAACTCTGCCACGTCTGGGCCGCCTGCCGGCGCCTCGCCGATCTCCACGACCTCGGCGCCGCTTTCACGCCAGGGAAGGATATTGGAATGGTGTTCGTAGGGACCGATGATGACACGTACGCGCGCGCCGGCGTCCGGGGCGAAAGATGTGCGCAGAAATTGGAAGCGTCCGGTCGGACGCGGGAGCCTCTCGGATGCCGCAAACAGCGCTACGAGCCGATTGAGTGCGGCCGTCGCGCCGGCGCCGCAGAAAATCACGGCGTGGCGATTGTCCGCGCCGCAAAGCCCGGCGATCGTCGCCCTGGCGCTGTTGCGCAAGCGCGTGGAATAGCTGCCGCAGAAAGAGCCTTCGGTGTGCGGGTTCGCATAGCATGGCAGCACCTGCTTCGCCACGAAGTCCTCGACCTGCCGCAACGGGCGGCCCGAGGCAACATAGTCCGCATACAACAACGCCCTGGGTCCGAAGGGCCCGTCGAAGACGATATCCTGGCCGATCAATCCCTCGCGGATTTCGGCCAGGACATCATCCACGGTGAGAGAGGCCCGGAACTGGTCGAGGAGGTGGATGGGGTCAGCTAAATCCGGCGACGTCATTTTGCACTGCCTTAAGCGCTCGAGCAGGCGCAAACCTACCAACGAGCGCCCTTGCGGATTTCACCTATTTTCTGCAGATTTCGCTTGAAAACGGATCAAATGACCCTCAGAATGGAAAAAATCGACAATTTTGACCTAAAAATCCTGACGGCACTCCAGCAGGATGGCTCGCTGTCGCAGCGGGAGTTGGCCGATCGCGTCGGGCTGTCTCAGAACGCCTGCTGGCGCCGGCTGCAACGCCTTCAGTCCAGTGGAGTTATCCATGGCTCGCGTGTGGTCGTTGATCTGTCCGCGCTCGGGCTGGACCTGACGGTCTTTGTCATGG
>JAKAMD010000349.1 GCA_021823875.1 Pseudomonadota bacterium
AGGGCGGCATAGACGAAACAGGCGCTGCGCCAGCCGATATGATCGATCATGAAGGCGCTGAGCGGCCAGCAGATCGTGCTGGAAAAGCCGCCGAACAGCGTGAGGTTGGTAATCGGCCCGCGCGCCGCGCTGCCATAGATGCGGCTGAGCGCGGCGAACACGGCATCGTAAAGGCCTGTGCCCATGCCGAGGCCGAGCACCACCCAGGCTGCGAGATAGAACGGCAGCGCCGGCGCCAAGCCGATGCCGATGAGCCCGGCCGCGTAACACAGCGAGCTCGCCAGCAGCACCGGCCGGCCGCCATGGCGGTCGATCAAGCCCCCGACCTGCGGCGAGATCAGCCCGGCGACCAGGAGGCCGAGCGAGGTCCCACCCACCACGTAACCGAGTGACCAGCCGGTCTCGCGTACGATCGGCTGGGCGAATACGGCCGGAAAATAGAACGAGGTGCCCCAGGCCAGGATCTGGGCGATGCCCAGCGCCGTGATGACGACCCTGCGGTCGAGCGGTGGCGATTCTGCCCGGATTGCCAAGATTGTGATCCCCTAGCCCGCCTGCTGGGCCGTGGGTAGCAACAAAATACCGGAGTAGTAAATTACCACCGTCGAACTTGCATAGCCGAAACGCAAAGAGCCGAGACGCTGAAGCATGGCTTTGGCCTTCCCCCTGCGGAGGCCAATGTACACGATTTAGGCAAATTGCGGATTTTCAGGCTGGATGTTGCGCCGCCGTAAAATACCGACGAAAAAAGCGCCCTGGAAAGCACATCAAAAATGGCTTTTTTGTTAATGATCAAAAGCTTGAGTTATGCAATTTACGCATTGCTGCGACGCAACATTATCGGTTTTCAAATGAGCGAATATCCCTATTTTGCAGACAACGGAATTCAACGGCGGGCACCGCCGGAACTGTAGAGGGACTAAGATGCTTACCCAGATCGTCCGCGCCATCCGCGCTTGGAAGCGCTACAATCAGAGCCTCAGCGAGCTCAATCGCCTGGGCGACCGCGAGTTGGCCGATATCGGCATCAGCCGTTCGGACATCCCGCGCGTGGCCTGGACCGCCTCCCACAAGTTCTAAGGTTTCTAGGCCGGGTCCTCCAACCGGTACAAAAGCGCCCGCGCCAGCCGCGGGCGCTTTGCTTTTTTGCGGGGCATGCCTAGTTTCCGCCGATGACTCTCAAGCCCGTTCACATCATCGGCGGCGGCCTCGCCGGCTCGGAAGCCGCCTGGCAGCTGGCGCAAGCCGGCGTGCCGGTCACGCTGCACGAGATGCGGCCCGACCGCGCCACCGCCGCTCACAAGACCGGCCAGCTCGCCGAGCTGGTTTGCTCCAATTCCTTCCGCTCCGACGACGCTGAAACCAACGCAGTCGGCGTGCTGCACGCCGAAATGCGCCGGCTCGACTCGCTGGTGATGCGCGCGGCTGACGCCAACCAGGTGCCGGCGGGCGGCGCGCTGGCGGTTGACCGTGACGGCTTTTCCGCCGCCGTCACTGCGGCACTCGAGCGCCATCCGCTCATTACGCTCGAGCGCGGCGAGGTGACCGTCCCACCGGCAGACTGGGACAGCGTCATCATCGCGACCGGCCCGCTCACCTCGCCCGATCTCGCCGCTACCATCGCCAAGCTCACCGGCGAGCAGCAACTCGCCTTCTTTGATGCCATCGCGCCGATCGTGCATCGCGAGTCGATCGATCTCGATCAGGCCTGGTTCCAGTCGCGCTACGACAAGGCCGGTCCCGGCGGCTCCGGCGCCGACTACATCAATTGTCCGCTGACGCGCGAACAATATGACGCCTTCGTCGACGCGCTGATCGCCGGCGACAAGACCGAGTTCCACGACTGGGAAGCCGCCACGCCCTATTTCGACGGCTGCCTGCCGATCGAGGTGATGGCCGAGCGCGGACACGAGACGCTGCGGCACGGGCCGATGAAGCCGTTCGGCCTGACCAATCCGCATGCGCCCGAGCGCAAGCCCTATGCGGTGGTGCAGTTGCGCCAGGACAACAAGCTCGGCACGCTCTTCAACATGGTCGGCTTTCAGACCAAGCTGAAATACGGCGAGCAGGTGCGCATCTTCCGCACCATTCCCGGGTTGCAGAATGCCGAATTCGCCCGGCTCGGCGGGCTGCATCGCAACACCTTCCTCAATTCGCCAAAGCTGCTCGATGAGTCGCTGCGGCTGAAGGCCAATCCGTGCTGGCGCTTCGCCGGCCAGATCACCGGCTGCGAGGGTTATGTGGAATCGGCGGCCATCGGCGGGTTGGCGGCGCGCTTTGCCGCCGCCGAACGGCGTGGCGAGGCGCTCGTCGCCCCGCCGCCGACCACGGCGCATGGCGCACTGCTCGCGCACATCACCGGCGGCCATATCGAGACGATCGATGCCGGCCCTTCCTCGTTCCAGCCGATGAACGTGAATTTCGGTCTGTTCCCGCCGATTACCGAGCCGCTGGTGATCGATCGCGCCGGCGGCAAATTGAGCCGCGGCAAGGCCAAGGGTCTCGCGCGCAAACGCGCGCTCAGCGGCCGCGCATTGGCCGACCTCGATCGCTGGCTCGGTGCGACGCAGGCCGACGCGGCGGAGTAAAATTAGCCTTCGAAGATCCGGCGCGGATTGCGCGCCGCCCGCCACAACTGCCATTGCCGGCGCAGCCGCGACGGCGGCTCGAACGCGAACGGCTGGTAATCCGGGCGCTCCATCGCATCGAGCGTCGCCGCGACGGTCGCCGCCGGCAGCAGCGCCGGCAGGATTTCGGGCGGCGCCGACCTAAGTTCCTCCCGTGCGGCGGCAAGCTGCCGGCGGGCATGCCGCCGCAATTCGGCGAGCGCGTCGTGCAGCGGCGCGCCGACTTCACGCGCGAACACATTCGCGGGCACCAGCTTGTGCCGCTCCAGCACTTCGAGCGGCACGAACAACTGCCGCCGCACCGCATGGCGTCCGAGCATGCTCAAGATTCCGGCGAGCGTGTAAGCGATGCCGGCATGCCCGATGAGCGTCTCGGATGGCGCTCCGCCAGCCGCCAAAATATCGGCCGCGGTCTGCAACAGCGCGCCTTGGCTCGCCCGCGCATAGGCGTCCAGGTCGTCCAAGGTCGCCATCGGCTCTTCATAGAGATCGAAGGTGTGCGCATCGATCAGGCCGATCAGCCGGTCCGGCCGTATCGTGTAGCGTGCCAGCACCTCGCGCAGCGCCGCCGCCACCGGATGGGCCGAAGCCTCCTCGGCGCGCGCGCCTTCCAGCGCTTCCCGCCACCATTGCAGCCGGATCTCGCCGGGCAGCGACTCCCGCGCCAGCTCGCGCACGCGCGTGACCTCCACGTTGAAGGCATAGAGCGCGCACAGCGCGTCGCGGTGCTCGGCCGGCGCGAACAGCGTGGCAATATAGCGGTCGTGATCCGCTTCGCGCACCAGAGCGGTGCAATGCTCGAAGTTCTCTTGCATGAATGCAGTCTAGCGGATCGCTCAGGGCGCCGCGATCAATCCGGCGCCGACCCGGCGGTTTTCGCCCAGCAGGATGTTGTAGGTGCTCACCGCCACGCCCGTCGCCGCGCAGTCGACTGAGAGGCCCACCTCCCGGAAGCGCGCGCGCACCGGCGCCGGCAGTACCCAAGGATCGCGGCCGGCGCCAATCAGAAAGAAATCGAGCTTATCGGCGCGCGCAAACACCGGTTCCAGCAGTTCCAGCGTCAGCTCGGTCTTGTCCGCGATCGGCCAGGCCCAGATGCCGTCCGGCAGGCACAGAAGCGAGCCGCGATGCGACATGCCGGCAAATCGGAACCCGCCCTGGCCATAGGCTTCGATCGGAGCCGGTCGCGGCAGATGCGGTGCGTCGGACATATCTTTGAGCATGATCTTATCCGAAAACCGGGGCCCACTTTTCGGGATCATGCTCGATCCCGCCGGCCTTGGTCAGGGCCGATCCCTGTCGTCCTTGTCGGAACTGCCGCCCGTTATCGAATCCCGGCCGGTGCCGACGCCGAGATAGATCAGGATCGGCGAGGCGATGAACACCGAGGTATAGGGGCCGACCAGCACC
>JAKAMD010000350.1 GCA_021823875.1 Pseudomonadota bacterium
AATGACATTCTCGCGGCCGACCAGCTTGGCCAGCCGCATGATGCGCTCGGCCACCAGTTCCGGATGCTCCACCACATTGGTGGCGTGGCTGATCACGCCGGGGATGAGGATCTGGCCGGGCTTGAGCTCGGCGTCGCGCCACACCTGCCATTCGTGCTCGTGGCGCGGATTGGCGCCCTCGATCACGAAGGCACCGACCTTGGCCTTGAGCACGATGTCGACGATGTCCTTGAGCGGCACGTCGGTCGTGTGCGGGCCCGGCCAGCTGCCCCAGCAGATGTGATAGCGGATGCGATCGGCCGGCAGCCCGTCGAGCGCGTGGTTCATGACCTCGATCTGCTTTTCGAGCCAGCACCGGTAGTCCTGGAACGAGGCCGGCGGCACCATACGGTCGAAGGTGACGGCGCTGCGCGCATCGTCGAGTTGCACCAGGAAGCCGGCATCGATGATGGTCTTGTATTCGGTGCGCATCGCTTCCGCGATGGCGACCTGCAGATCCTCTTCGCTCTTGTAGTATTCGTTCTTGCGGTCCGGGATCACGCTCGCCGGCGCCGCCACCGGCAGGAAGGCTTCCTCCACCTGCACGTCTTTCAGTACCGCCTTGAAATTGGCGATGTCGCGCAAGAGCTCGTCATTGCCCGTATATGAGATCGGACTGACGCAGATCGCCTCGGAGACCGTCGCCGGCGTCTCCTTGGCGTCAAGCTCGGCATAAAACTCGGCGAACCTGGTGCGGTCGGCGCCGCGCTTGAACGGATTGGCTTTGTCGTCTTTGATCGGCCGGCGCTCGAAGCCGGAGAGCCTAGTGAGCGCATATTGCGCCCAGCTGATCGACTTGCCGAACTCGCCGTCGCTCGGCACATCGATGCCGGTCCCGGCCTGCCGGCGCACCACCGCAGCGACAGAATCGGTCAAGCACTTCTGATAGGCCGGCTCGTCATAGGGTTTGCCGGCCTGCTTCAGACGCAAGAAGTCTTGCAACGGCAGCGGGCGGATCAGACTGCCGACATGGGTGGTGAGAATGCGGGTCGTGCTGCGCTTCATGGTCGCTCTGCCGATTACGGTTGCCGCGTACCGCTATGCACGGCATCGACCGCAATGGCAATGCGTGGGCGGCGCCCCAATCGGCGCTAGCCCTTCACCACCCCGATCAGCTGCTCCAGCCGTGCCGGGTCGTTGCGCAGCGTTTCGCTCTCGCCATCATAGACGATCTGGCCGCGATCCATCACCACCGCGCGCGGCGCGATGTCGAGCGCCAGCCGCGAGTTCTGCTCCACCAGGATCAGCGCCAGCGCGCTTTCCTGGGTCAGCCGCTTCACCGCGCGCGCCAGTTCATCGACGATCACCGGCGCCAAGCCTTCCGACGGTTCATCCATCAACAGCACCGTCGGATTGCCGATCAGCGCGCGGCCGATCGCCAGCATCTGCTGCTCGCCGCCGGACAACTGGTTGCCGCGGTTGTTCTCGCGCTCGGCAAGGCGCGGGAACAGCTCGTACACCGCCTTCAGCGTCCACTGTCCCGGCCGCGCCGCCACTTCGAGATTCTCCCGCAAGCTGAGCGAGGGAAAGATCTCGCGCTCCTGTGGCACCAGCCCGAGGCCGGCAGTCACCCGCCGGTAGGTCGCCAGGCGCGATATGTCACCGCCGTATAGGCGGATGCTGCCGCCATGCAGCGTGGTGTGCCCCATGATGGTCGACAGCAGCGTCGATTTGCCGACGCCGTTGCGGCCGATGACCGCCAGCGTCTCGCCCGGCGCCAGCGTGAAGTTGATGTCCTCCAGCACCATGGTCTCGCCATAGCCGGCGGACACATGTTGGAGAGCAAGGGCCGGCTCAGCCATGACGGCCTCCCCGCACGGCCGCCTGATGGCCTTCCTCGCCGAGATAGACCGCCCGCACGTCCTCGTTGGCCATGATCTCGTCCGGCGTGCCTTCCGTGAAGACCGCGCCCTGCACCAGCACGGTGATCGCCTTGGCGAAGCGGAATACCACGTCCATGTCGTGCTCGATGATCAGGATCGCGATGTCGGGATCGAGCCCAGCCACCACGTCGAGAATGAGATGGCTCTCCGAGGACGGCACACCCGCCGCCGGCTCGTCGAGCAGCAGCACGCGCGGGCGCTGCGCCAGGGCGATGGCGATCTCGACCAGCCGCTGGCGGCCATAGGGCAATTCGCGCACCAGCTTGAGCGCATCGTCGGTGAGCTTGAGCGAATCGAGATGATCAAGCGCCTCGTCGATGACCACGCGCTTGGCACCGGCCGAGCGCCACATATTGTTGTTGTGGCCATCGCGTTCGCCGATCGCCATGCAGATGTTTTCCAGCACGCTCAATCCGCGGAACAGCTGGTTGATCTGGAAGGTGCGCGCCAGCCCGCGGCGCGCCCGCTGCGCTTGGCCGAACGCGGTGATGTCGTCGCCGTTGAGCAGCACCTTGCCGCTCGATGGCCGGATGACGCCGGTGATCAGATTGATCAGTGTGGTTTTGCCGGCGCCGTTCGGCCCGATCAGCGCATGGCGGGCGCCGACCTCCATCGTAAGGTTGACGTCGCGCGTCACATGCAGCGCACCGAAGCTGCGGTTGAGCCCTCTGACCTCGAGCGCGGCGGTCATGTGGTCTTCCTCCGCTTCAGCCGGGTGCCGATATCTTCAAGAAGTCCGAGCAACCCACGCCGTGCGAACAGCACGATCAGCACCAGCATCAGACCGATGCCGAACTGCCAGAAGGTGGGCGAGAGCTTCGAGAAATAGTCCTCCATGAACATATAGACGAGGGCGCCGATGAAGGCGCCATAGAGCCGGCCGGTGCCGCCGACAATCAGCATCACCATCACCTTGGCCGAAACGTCGAAGTCGAACACGGTGAGCGTTACATAGGCGTTGGTCTGCGTGAACAACGCGCCCGCGACGCCCGCGATCGCCGCCGAGATCGCATAGACCGTCACCAAGCGGTGATGCACGGGCGAGCCGATGGCGAGCATGCGCCGCACGTTCTCGCGGATGCCGGTAAGCGCCTGCCCGAACGGCGAATAAACGATACGCCGCACGAAATAGAAGACGATCGCCAACACCACCAGCACATAAATGTAGCTGGTGTGGCCATAGAGGTCGTACTGGAAATAGCCGAACAGCGGATCGAAGGTCAGTCCCGGCAGACCGTCATAGCCGCCGGTAAAATCGGCGCGCAGATTGCCTGACTCCTGCAGCATGGCCGCGAAAGCGATCGTCAGCATCAGCAGCGTCAGACCGCGGTAGCGCAGGATGAACCAGCCGACCACAATGCCGAAAACCCCCGCCACGAGACCGCTGGCAATGATGCCGCTGACCGGCTCGGTCCAGCCGAGCCGCAGCGACAGGAGCGCGGCGACATAGGCGCCGACCCCGAAAAACGCGGCGTGACCCAGCGTCACAATGCCGGCGTAGCCCAGGATCAGGTCGAGCGAGAGCGCGAACATGACCATGATCAGCACTTGATTGCCGAAGGTCATCCGGTCCGGGAAAAGGAAAAAGCAGGCGATCGCGATCAGCCAGGGCAAAGCCTCCGGCCAGCGGAAATAGTGGCGGCGGACGAGATAGTCTGCTGCCCGTTCGCGCGCTTCGATATTGGCGGCAGTCCGGGGTTTGGTCTCACTCACGGCCGAAGAACCCCGCCGGCTTGATCAGCAGCACCATTACGGTGATCGCATAGATGAACAGATTGCCCGCGACCGGAAAGGCGTATTTGCCGCCGGTGTCGATGATGCCGATCACCAGGGCGGCGAGCAGCGTGCCCTTCAGACTGCCGAGCCCGCCAACGGCCACCACGATCAGAAACAGCACCAAATAGAGAACCGCAAAGCTCGGCGTCAGCCCGAACAGCTGAATAGCGAGCCCGCCGCCGAGCGCAGCAAGCCCGGAGCCAAGCGCGAAGGTGAGCGTGAACAGGCGATCGACATTGATGCCGACCGATTCCGCCATGCGCCGGTTATCGACCGCGGCGCGGATCTTGGCGCCGATATTGGTCTGCTAGAACGCGTACCACAAG
>JAKAMD010000024.1 GCA_021823875.1 Pseudomonadota bacterium
CAAGCCCCCCTTCCGCGCCGACCATGTCGGCAGCCTGCTGCGGCCCGCCGCCATCAAACAAGCGCGCGAGCAGTTCGCCAAGGGCGAGATCAATGCCGCAGCGTTGAAAGCGGTCGAGGATCGCGAGATCGAGCGCGTCATCAAGAAACAGGAAGAGGTCGGCTTGCAGGGCATCACAGACGGCGAGTTCCGCCGGTCCTGGTGGCATCTCGATTTCCTCTGGGGCCTGGACGGCGTCGACAAGCACGTAATGGAGGCGGGGGTTGCCTTCGCCGGCGTCAACACCCGCAACGAAGGCGTCAAGGTCACCGGAAAGATCGGCTTTTCCGGCCATCCGATGATCGAGCACTTCAAATTCCTCGCCGCCCACACCAGAGCTACGCCGAAGATCACCATTCCGGCGCCCTCGGCGCTTTATGGCCGGCCGACGCTGCCACCAATCGACCGCACGGTCTATCCGACGATCGAGCCGATGTTCGACGACCTCGGCCAAGCGTACAAAAAAGCCATACGTGCCTTCGCCGACGCCGGCTGCCGCTATCTGCAGCTCGACGAAGTGTTCATCGCCATGCTGTGCGATCCGAAATACCGCCAGCAGATGAAGGACCGCGGGGACGATCCCGAGAAGCTGGGCGAGCTCTATGGCGATCTCATCAATACCGCGATGTCGGACGTCCCTGCCGACATGCGCATCACCATGCATATGTGCCGCGGCAACCACAAATCGACTTACATGGGCGCGGGCGGTTACGAGCCGATGCAGGAGATCCTGTTCAACAAGATCAAGGTGCACGGCTTTTTCATGGAATACGATACCGAGCGCGCGGGCGGATTCGAACCGCTCACGCTGGTGCCGAAGGACCGCCAGATCGTGCTCGGCCTCGTCACCACCAAGAGCGGACGGCTGGAGAGCAAGGATACCATCAAGCGCCGTATCGACGAGGCCGCAAAATATATTTCGCTCGACCAGCTTTGCCTGTCGCCGCAATGCGGCTTCGCCTCCACCGAGGAGGGCAATATTCTTGCCGAGGACGAGCAATGGGCGAAGCTCGCCATGATTGTGGAGCTAGCGGCTGAGGTCTGGGGCCGCTAGCGCCATTTACATGCCGACATCACCGGCAAGCTTGATCGTTTCGTCGTCGTTGCCGAGCGGTCCGGTGGCCCAGTGCGTGCCGGGCAGCGGGATCACGCGCATGCCGGGGACGAGCCCGCGCTGCAGGCTCGAATCGAAATATTGCATTGTCCGTTTGTTCAGGTCGATGATGCGGCCGAATACCAGCGGACCGACATCGTTGATCTTGACGATGACGCGCTTGCCGGCGGCCTCGAGCAGTACATAGCTCGGCTTGTAATTCCTGCCATAACGCACGCCGCCGAATTGATCGCGCAAATCGATGCGGATTGCGGCGGTCCATACCGACACGTCGTACATCTCGCCTGACGCGGTTTGCGCGTCGCCTGAGTCGCGATCGTTCGGATCGTTTGGATTATACATCGACGCGATGCCGACGAACATTTTGGACGCCTGTTCGCCGCGCCGTTCAAGGCGCGTTTCGATCGACGTCGGCAGGATCGGCGCTGTCAGGATTAGCGGTTTTTGCGGCAATAAAGCGAGACGAAGAACCGAAACGCCGCCGGCTTCGTTATCAAGCGCGCCGGCGCTGACGTTCACGACGAGTGAATTGGAAGAATCGATGAAGCGGCTCGCGAACTTTTGCGACCACGAGCATTGCTTGATCGAACGCAATCCGACGAAATGGGTCTTGTGCGCGCAATCCAACCGGGGTGCCGGTACAAAGGCGCTCGAATTGGCTTGCGCCTCGTTGACGGGGCCACAAGCGACGAATGCGGCCAACACCGCTCCGTAAGCGACCGCAATGGCGAGCTTGTCTTTGCGCGCAAACCGGTCGCTACGTCGCAGCATTCTGCGCGACGCAAGAACAACGTATGTCATGAGGCCTCCCAGCAACCCATGATGTTGTTCTCGCGATTAGACACGCGTGACGATAAGAGGCGGTAAAATGTTGCGGGCAAAAAATCGTTAAAATTGTCTATAGCGAACACGAGAGTCGTCGCGTCATCGCCCCGCGCGACGACATTCTCGCTTCCGCAAACGCATGCGACGTCGAAGTTATCTCGTGTTTATAGGCACTATCGACTGACGCTATTCTACGCGTGGGACCGCGGTGAAGTGGCGAAACGACCGCGCACACCACGATTTTGACAAGAGCTCGTCGCCAGCAAATTGATTGCGACGGTTACGGTCCGCCTAACCACGATGGTTGATGCTTTCCTCCGGAATCTACCGCCGCTTGCCACCCGACACAGGATCGTGGTTAAAAATTTCATGGGGCACGCTTCGCTGCCCAGAATAGGCAGTGATGAACAATAATGGGCGGGGAAATGGCCGGGATTGTTGCAGGTAAGGTCGCCATCGTCACCGGAGCGGGGCGCGGCATCGGCCGCGCGATCGCCGAACTGATGGCCCAGGAAGGCGCGCGCGTGGTGGTGTGCGACATCGGCGCCAGTTTGCAGGGCGCCGGCCTCGATAGCGGTCCGGCGCACGATGTGGTTGCCGCCATCAAGCAAGCCGGCGGCGAGGCCATCGCCTCCACGCTTTCCATTGCCGAGCCGCCGAACGCCGACAAGATCGTCAAGGCCGCGGTCGACGCCTTCGGCCGCGTCGACATCTTGGTCAACAATGCCGGCATCCTACGCGACGTCATCTTCCACAAGATGAGCTGGTCGGACTGGTCGGACGTGATCAACGTGCATTTGCACGGTTCCTTCAACATGAGCCGTGCGGTCGCCAGCCTGTTCCGCGAACAGGGTTCCGGCGCTTACGTGCACATGACCTCGACCTCCGGCCTGGTGGGCAATTTCGGCCAGGCCAATTACATGGCGGCCAAGCTCGGCATCATGGGCCTGTCGCGCGGCATCGCGCTGGATATGGCGAGGTTCGGCGTGCGTTCGAACTGCATCGCGCCCTTCGCCTTCACGCGCATGATCGAATCGATCCCGGCGCAGACCGAAATCGAGAAGCAACGGGTCCAACTGCTTGCTCAGATGACGCCGGAAAAGATCGCGCCGCTCACGGTCTATCTCGGCGCCGACGCGGCCGAAGGCATCTCCGGCCAGGTCTTCGCCGTGCGCAACAACGAGATCTTCCTGTTCAACCAGCCGCGCCCGATCCGCACCATCCACCGCTCCGACGGCTGGACGCCGGAAAAGCTCGCCGCCCAGCTCAAGGGCGCGTTCGGCCCCTCGTTCACGCCGCTCGAGCGCTCCGGCGACGTGTTCGATTGGGATCCGATTTGATCCCTGCACGCGTCATGGCCGGCCTGCGCCGCAGGACAATCCGTCCTCTTGCGGCGGGACCGGGATGCCCGGCATAAAGCCAGCCTGACAATCGAGAGACCGGGCGATGGCTACCAAGCACAAGCATGACGACGAGCACGCCGATATCCGCGAGGGCGTGCGGGCACTTTGCGCCAAATTTCCCGGCGAATATTGGCGCGCCCTCGACCGCGAGCGCGCGTATCCGAAGGACTTCGTTGCCGCGCTCACCGAGGCCGGTTATCTGGCCGCGCTCATTCCGGAGGAATACGGCGGCAGCGGACTGGGCTTGAGTGCCGCCGCTGCAATCCTCGAGGAAGTGCATGCCTGCGGCGGCAACGGCGCGGCCTGCCACGCCCAGATGTACACCATGGGCACCATCCTGCGGCACGGCAATGCCGAACAGAAAGCGACCTATCTGCCCAAGATTGCTGCTGGCGAATCGCGGCTGCAGGCCTTCGGCGTGACCGAGCCCACCTCCGGCACCGATACGCTGTCGCTGCGCACCACCGCGCGCAAGGAAGGCGACCACTACGTCATCAATGGTCAGAAACTTTGGACCTCGCGCGCAGAACATTCCGACCTGATGCTCTTGCTCGCGCGCACTACACCGCGGGAGCAGGCTAAGCGGCGAACCGATGGACTCTCGGTGTTCCTGGTCGACATGCGGCTCGCGCTCGGCACCAGCATGAACATCACGCCGGTACGCACCATGATGAACCACGCCACCACGCAGATCTTCTTCGATGACCTGCGGGTGCCGGCCGAGAACCTGATCGGCGTCGAGGGCCAGGGCTTTCGCTACATCCTCGCCGGCATGAACGCCGAGCGCATCTTGATCGCCGCCGAATGCATTGGCGACGCCAAATGGTTCATCGAGAGGGCCACGGCCTATGCCAAGGAGCGCGTTCTGTTCGGACGGCCTATCGGCGAGAACCAGGGCGTGCAGTTTCCGATCGCGCGCGCCTATGCGCAGATGCGCGCCGCCGAATTGATGGTGTATCAGGCCGCCGCCAAATACGAAGCCGGCGAGGGTGTCGGCGCGGAGGCCAATTTGGCGAAGCTCTTGGCGGCCGACGCATCCTGGTACGCAGCCGACATGTGCGTGCAGACTCATGGCGGCTTCGGCTTCGCCGAGGAATACGACATCGAACGCAAGTTCCGCGAAACGCGGCTCTACCAGGTGGCGCCGATCTCCACCAACTTGATCCTGTCCTATCTGGCCGAGCACGTGCTCGATCTGCCGCGGTCGTATTGAGCCGTATTACGCGCAGCGCCGAAAATAAAAAAAGCCGGGGGCATTTCCCCGGCTGCGGCTTTGCTATCAAGCAAGGCCGAGTTGGCCATTCCAGTCGCAAGTTAATTCTTTGCCGTCGCAGCTTTGCTGGCCACCCAAACCAGCGCGCCGAGCCCGATGAAGGGGAAGAACACGACATAGGCCAATCCGAGCAGCGGACCACCAACCATCGCGGCCACCGGCTTCAAGACCCGGCCGACTGCCCGCGCTGCGTCGTACTTGGCGGCGGCGCGCGCCGCGAGCACTGCGATAACCGCCATGCCGACGAAGGGCAGCGCAATGATGTAAGCCAACCCGAAGAAGGGCGCGAGCAGGAACAGCGCGATGTTCTTCAGAGCGCTTCCGGTCGCTTCGGTTTCCGCCGGCGCTGCATTGCTCACGACACGAAGCCGCGGCGCGCAAACGGCAGGAGCGCTGAATTCTTCTTCAACGAGGATCTTGCGAAGGGCGGTCATGGCACACTCCTGTTTTTCTTTTGGCGGCGAGGCTTGGTTCTCGCCTTCTGCTTTCCCATAGAAGAGCAAGGGCTGTGCCAGGAGTTCCGACTGGTCTAAATAGGCTTGTTATTCCAATCACTTACATGGATTTACACCCGCTTGACCGGCTCTTTCTTGGGTAATACGCAGCGGCTGAAGTATAAGCGTTCCATGCGGCCGGCCTGTCCAAGTGGTGGAAATGTCGAAAATTTTCAATCTGTTAGTCAGAAATCCAGGTGCAGCTTTTTGTCATGCAGGGCGCAGCGCGCCGCCGGCCGGTGGGGTGAACCGTGCTGCCGCTTGAAGGTCTGCTGGTCGTTTCGCTTGAACAGGCGGTGGCAGCGCCGACCTGCACCTGCCGGCTGGCCGACGCCGGCGCGCGCGTGATCAAGATCGAACGCCCGGAAGGCGACTTCGCACGCGGCTATGATGCCTTGGTGCATGGCGAGAGCGCCTATTTCGTCTGGCTCAATCGCGGCAAGCAATCGGTAGTGCTCGATCTCACCAAACAAGAGGACAAGACGCTGCTCGAAGCGATGTTGGCGAAAGCCGACGTGTTTGTGCAGAACCTCAAGCCGGGAACCGTGGCCAAGCTCGGCTTCGCCATCGAACGATTGCGCCAGGTTTATCCCAGAATGATCTGCTGCTCGATTTCGGGGTATGGCGAGAGCGGCCCCTATGCCCAACGCAAGGCCTACGATCTCTTGATCCAGGCTGACAGCGGATTGTCCTCGATCACCGGCGGGCCAGAATCGCCGGCGCGTGTCGGTGTGTCGGTGGTCGATGTCGCCACCGGCATGAACGCCTATGAGGCGATCCTGGAAGCGGTGATCGCGCGCGGCCGCACCGGCGAGGGCGCGGCGATCAGCGTCTCCCTGTTCGACGCCATGGCCGACTGGATGACGGTGCCGCTGTTGCAAACCGAGGGCGGCAAGCCGCCGCAGCGCCTCGGCCTCGCGCATCCCTCGATCTCGCCTTATGGCGTGTTCAAAAGCCGCGACGGCGCCGACATCCTAATCTCGATCCAGAACGATCGTGAATGGCGCATTCTGGCAAGCGAGGTGATGGGCGACAAACAGCTCGCCGCCGATCCCAACTTCGCTACCAATGTCGAACGCGTGAAACGCCGCCATGAAACCGATGGCCGCGTGCAGGCCGCCTTCGGCGCCATGGATGTTGCCGAACTCGAAGCAAAATTGGCGGCCGCCGACATCGCCTACGCGCGGGTCAACGACACCGCGCTGCTGGCCAAGCATCCGCATCTGCGCCGGATCAGCGTCGATTCCCCATCCGGACCGGTCTCGATACCGGCGCCAGCGCCATTGCGCGCCGGCGAAACGCGCCATTACGGTCCGGTCCCGGCGCTGGGCCAGCATACGGAGATGATCAGGAAAGAGTTTGGATAGGACCTGTCCCGGGCGCAGCGCAGCACAAAGTGATGCGCTGCAGACCCGGGACCGCAAGAAATGCAAGCCTCTCTTTTTGGAACGGTCCCGTATCTGCGGTGCACCGCTATCGCGCTGCACCGCGTCCGGGACAAGCGCACGCATCACTCCAGCACCGCTGCCTCTTCCAGCTCGTCTTGCGTCGGCTTTTTCTTGGACGTACTGATGATGAAGATTAGCGGGATCACGGCGAAAGTCACCATCATCAAGAACTTGTAGTCGTTGAGATAGCCGATCAGCGTCGCCTGCTGGGTGACGATGGCATTCATCAAAGCGCGGCCCTGTTCGGTCGTCATGTTGAGGATCGCGTGCACGTCGGGCATCTGCAGGGCGTCATTGAACGGGGTCACGTCCTCCACCAGCCGTTGGTGCATATAGTTGCTCTCGCTGGTGAGATGCGCGATCACCATGGAAATGCCAACCGATGAACCGATGTTGCGCACCAGCGTCAAGATCGCGGTGCCGCCGTTACGCAGATGGCCAGGCAGGGTGAGGAAGGCCGCGGTGGTGATCGGCACGAACAACAAACCCAGGCCGATGCCCTGCACGACCGACGTAATCACGATCGTTTCCTGCGTGGTATCGAGCGAGAAGCTGGTGAAGTAATGAAGTGTGCCGCCGGTGAGCAGCAATCCAATCAGCATCAGGTAGCGCGTTTCAATCAGTTTCATCAGACGCGGCACCACCATCATCGTCAGCAGCGTACCGACGCCGCGCGAGCCGAGCAGAAAGCCGGCGGTCTGGATCGGATAGCCGAGTAGTTGCTGCATGAACGGCGTGATCAGCGCCATGGTGCCGAACAGCACCACGCCGATCACCACCATGAACACCACGCCGGACACAAAATTGCGGTCTTTGAACATTTCGAAGCGCACGAAGGGCTCCGGCGTGGTCAATGAATGGGCGAAGAAATAGTAGAAGCCGGCGATCGAGACGATCGTCTCGACCCAGATTTCGGTCGAGCCGTACCAGCCGACCTGTTCGCCGCGGTCGAGAAACAACTGCAACGCTCCGATGCCGACCGCGAGCGCGATGAAGCCGAACCAGTCAAAGCGCAAATGCTCGTGGCGCGGAGTCTCCTCCATGACCAACAACATGCCGACGACGGTGATGACGCCGATCGGTAGGTTGATCAGGAACACCCAATGCCAGGAATAATTATCGGTGAGCCAGGCGCCCAGCGTCGGGCCCATGATGGGCCCCAGCATCACGCCGATGCCCCAGATCGCCATGGCCGAGCCGCGTTCCTCGACAGTATAGGAGTCGAGCAGCACCGCCTGCGACAACGGCACCAGCGCCGCTCCGGCCATGCCCTGCAGCAGGCGGAACAGCACGATCTGCTCGATGTTCTGCGACAGCGCGCACAGCAGCGAGGCAACGGTGAAGCCGGCGACGCAAGTGATGAACAGCTTCTTGCGGCCGAAGCGGTCGGCCAGCCAGCCGATCGGCGCCGTCATGATGGCGGCGGCGACGATATAGGAGGTCAGCACCCAGTTGATCTGGTCGAGCGAGGCCGACAGCGATCCCTGCATATAGGGCAACGCCACATTGGCGATAGTGGTGTCAAGCGCCTGCATGATGGTCGCCGTCATCGCGCATACTGTGATCAGCATGCGCAATGTCTTGGGCGACAACGATGCGAAGCGCGCGCTCATTTTCGGTCTTTCGCCGCGGCCGAGAAGAACGGCAGCCGGCTGTGGTGGGTGTCGATATCGACCACCACGCTCATGCCGGCGCGCAGCAAATGAGTGTCCTCATCCTTGTCGAAAGCGATGCGCACCGGCACACGCTGCACCACCTTGACCCAGTTGCCGGTGGCGTTCTGCGGCGGCAAGATCGAGAACTGCGCGCCGGTACCAGGGCTCACCGCCACCACGTGGCCCTTGAAAACGTGGTCGGGAAACGAGTCGACCGACAGTGTCGCCGCCTGTCCGATCCGCAGATAAGTGATGTCAGTTTCCTTCGGATTGGCGTCGACCCAGGGGTTCTGGTCGTCGATCACGCTCAGCACCGGCGAGCCGGCGGGGATGAAACGGCCAAGCTGGATATTGTCGACCTGCGTCGCAGTGCCCGAGATCGGCGCGCGCACCACGGTGAGCCGTAGATTGCGCTTGGCGTCGTCGAGCGCGGCCTTGGCCTGGGCATATTCGGGAAACTCGGCGAGCGGCAGGTCGGGCTTGCCGAGCAACTGGCTGAGCGTGGTCTGCAGCTGCTGCGTGGCGAACTGCGCCTGCAATTGCGCGGTCACCAGTGCGGCGGCGGCGGTGTCGAGATCGGCCTGCGAACCGGCCCGACTTTCCACCAGCTTATTCTTGCGCTCGACGTCGTGCTTCTTGATCTCGACGTTCTTCTTGGCGAGCTCGACCAGCGTAGTGAGCGAGCCATAGGTGGCCTTGAGCTTGTCGTAATCGGTGCGCGCGGCCGCGAGCTTGGCCTCGGCGCCGACCAGCGCGAGCCTGTAGGGCTCGGGATCGAGCGTGAACAACTCGTCGCCCGGCTTGACGTGCTGGCCCTCGACGACCGCGACATGGGTGATCTTGCCCGACACGTCGGGCGTGATCAGCACCTTCTGCGCGCCGACATAGGCATTGTCGGTGGAGATGTAGCGGCCGCCGGTGAGATAGAACCAGGCGCCGCCGAGCACGGCCAGCGACGGCAGCACGACCAGCAGCAGCATGCGCAGCCGCTTGCGCCCGCCTTGCGCGGACTTCTCCGGCGCTTGTCCGGCCGCGCCTTGTTCCGGCCGGTTCTTGGATTCGGGCGCGGCCTCGCCCTTGATCTCGGGCGCCGGAACGATCTTCAAGACCTTGTCATTCATGGTGCTGTTCTTGATGCTGTTCTTGATGCTGTTCTTGATGCTGTTCTTGATGCTGTTCTTGATGCTGTTCTTGATGCTGTTCTTGATGCTGTGCTTAACCGTTGGCGGCTTCAGGCTGCGCGCCGTTGCGGTTGATGGCGGCGCGCAGGTTATACTTGAGCAGAGCGAGATCGCGCAGCAGCCGGCCGCTGGCCTTGTCGTCGAGACCTTCGAGGACGGTGCCCATCATGTCCTGGCCGAGTGCGGCCAGCTTTTCGAGCAGCGGCTTGGCGGCTGGCAAAAGATAGAGGCGGTTGGCGCGGCGGTCGTGCGGATCGTGCCGCCGCTCGATCAGGCCGTTATCGGCGAGACGATCGAGCAGACGGGTGAGTGAGATCGGTTGCAGGTCGAGCATCTCAGCGAGCTCGGATTGTTTCAACCCTTCGCTGCGCTCAATACGAACCAAAACTGCCCATTGCGCGCGCGAGATGCCAAGGCCGCGCGCCCGCTGATCAGCATAGGTTTTGAGCATTCGTGCTACGTCCATGATTGTAAAGGCGATTTCGCGATTGACCGGCAGCGGCGGCATGGCCTCGTTCCCTCTCGTAACGCGGCATATAATAAGTATGCTTATAATAAGCGCAATAGAGCTTTTGGCCTATGTGCCGATCCGGGCCACCCGCCGACGTCACAGGGTGAAGATTTCCCTACCGCGGCGGGCAGATGACGCGCTTTGCGGTCTCAGGCAGAGTCCGCGCACACTATTTCCTTTTGTCATTCCGAGATGCCCCGCGTGAGCGGGCGGACCCAGAATCCAGAACTGTGCTTGTTTCGTTTCTGGATTCCGGGTTCGCTCGCGCCCCGGAATGACGATGGGAAGAACTGGAAGGAAACGGCAATGGAGATTGGCTTCATCGGATTGGGCAATATGGGCGCACCGATGGCGCGCCGGCTGATTGAAGCCGGCCACAAACTCGTCGTCTATGACACGCGCGATAACGCGGCCGCCCCACTGGTGGCGCTAGGCGCCCAGCTGGCATCTTCGCCGCAGGACGTCGCCGACCGGGTCGAGACGGTCATGGCGAGCCTGCCGGAACCGCAGATCGTCGCCAAGGTCGCGGTGGGCGAAGGCGGCCTGCTGCGCGGCAAACGCATCAAGCGTTTCGTCGACCTCTCGACCACCGGCGCGCGCATGGCGGCGACCATCGCCACGGGACTTGCCAAGCGCGACATCGCGCAGATCGACTCGCCGGTCTCCGGCGGCGTCGCTGGCGCAGTGAAGGGCACGCTCGCCGTCATGGTGTCCGGCCCGCAGGCCGACATCGACGCGGTCAAGGACGTGCTGTCCGTGTTCGGCACGGTCTTCGTCATCGGCCACAAGGCCGGCATGGCGCAGACCATGAAGCTCGCCAACAATTTCCTTTCCGCCACTGCCATGGCGGCGACCTCGGAGGCGATCGTGATGGGCGTGAAGGCGGGGCTCGATCCCTCGATCATGATCGAGGTCATCAATGCCGGCTCCGGCCGCAACACCGCCTCGACCGGCAAATTTCCTAACGCCATCATCCCGCGCACATTCAATCTCGGCTTCGCCACCGCGCTGATGCTGAAGGACGTGCGGCTCTGCGTGGCGGAAGCACGCGCGCTCGGCGTCCCCGACGAGGTGATGAATGCGGTGCTCGGCGTCTGGGAGCAGGCCAACAGCGAGATCGGCGGCGACAAGGATTTCACCACCGTCATTCAGCCGATCGAAAAACGCGCCGGCGTCATCGTGGGGAGAGACAAGCCATGAGTGACGATATCCACGAAGTCTTCGCCGTCCGCTATGCCAGCCACGCGCGCAAGCGCAGCGACAACTACATTTTCGGCGACCCGCACGACGAGATGACCTCGATCGCCTATTACGTCTGGGTGATTACTGGCCCGCATGGCGTTTTCGTCTGCGACACCGGTTTCGACCAGGCCGCCGCCAAGCAGCGCGCCCGCAAGATCATCAAGCCGGTCGGCGAAGGCCTGAAGGCGCTCGGCATCGAGCCCGATCATGTCGATCACGTGATTTGCACCCACATGCATTGGGACCATGCCGGCAATCACGACCTGTTCCCCAATGCGCGCTATCACGTGCAGGATACCGAGATGGCCTATTGCACCGGCCGCTGCATGTGCCATGCGATGCTGCGCATCCCGTTCGGCGAAAACGACGTGCAGGCCATGATAAGCAAGATATTCGCCGACCGTGTCGAGTTTCACGACGGCACGGAGGAACTGGCGCCCGGCCTCACCGTGCACAAGATCGGCGGCCATTCGAAAGGGCTGCAATGCGTGCGGGTAAAGACCAAGCGCGGCTACGTGGTGGTGGCGTCCGACAGCTGCCACCTGTATTCGCATATCGACGAGGGCCGCGTGTTCCCGATCACCTACAGCGTCGGCGACACCCTCGAGGGCTACCGGACGCTGCAGAAACTGGCCTCGTCGCGCCAGCACATCGTGCCCGGGCATGACCCGGAGGTGCTCAATCTCTATCCGGCGGCCAAGGCCGGATTGGAAGGTTGGGTCGCGCGGCTGGATGTGGAACCGAAAGGCTAGTTGGCTCCTCCCGCTTGCGGGAAGAGGTGAAAGCAATGAATTACACCAACCTCAGATCCGCGAACGCTGCCTCATCTACCGTTCATTCCCGCGAAAGCGGGAATCCAGTGCTCGCGGTCCCTGGGTCCCCGCTTTCGCGGGGACGAACGGAAATGCTTCAAACGAGTCCCAGGTCCGCGAACGCTGTCTTGTGATGCTCGGCGCTCTCGCGCGCGAAGCAACAGAAGATCACACGTCCGATCCCGCGCGGATGGGCGGCAATTTCGGCAGCCACCGTGCCAACCGCAATGCGCGCCGCTAGGTCGGCTGGGAAGCGATAGACACCAGTGGAGATCGCCGGAAACGCAATCGACTTGAGCTTATGCGCAGCGGCGAGATCGAGCGCCGTGCGATAGCAACCGGCGAGCAGCTCTTCCTCGTTATGGCCGCCGCCATGCCACACCGGTCCGACCGCATGGATGACGTGGCGCGCTTTCAGTTTGTAGCCGCGCGTGATCTTGGCCGAACCAGTTTCGCAGCCGCCCAGCGTCTCGCATTCCTTGAGCAGTTCCGGCCCGGCGGCGCGATGAATGGCACCATCCACCCCACCGCCGCCCAACAGCGAGCGGTTGGCGGCATTGACGATGGCATCGACATCGAGCGTGGTGATGTCGGCGACGACGATGTCGAGCGTGGTCGATCCGATCTCGGCGGCGAGTTCTGACATGGGGACATTGTACGCGTGTCCCGGGCGCAGTGCAGCATGTAATGCTGCGCTGCTGACCCGGGACCGTTACAACGTGCGGCGATCCCGGATCAGCGGCGTTTCACTCCGCCAACGCTCCGTGCAGCGCCGCATCCGGGACAGGCGCTACCCCCACTCCGAATAAACCTCGGCCTTTAGATCGATGCTCGAGCACACGCCGATATCGTCGTAATGCGCGTCGAGAAAACGGCGCGCCGCACGGTGGCCGAGCTTACGCAGCAATTCGAACGACTCATAATCGTTGCGCAGCCGGCCCGCCGAGGAAAAGCGCTCGCCCAGGCCTTCCAGCACGATGCGGTGCACCTTGATCTCGCGATATTGGTTCAGCCCGGTGCCGTGCGGCACGCGGCCCTGCGCGATCAGCCGGTTGACGAATTCGATGGCGCGGAATTCCGAGAGCAGCGAGGAATTGAAGGTGATCTCATTCACGCGCGCCATGATTTCGCGCGTCGAGGTGGGCAGCTTGTGCCGCACCAGCGGATTGATCTGCACGATCAGAACGTCCTCGGTCGCGGTCGAGCGGAAGAACGGATAGAGCACCGGGTTGCCGAGATAGCCACCGTCCCAATAGGGCTCGCCGTCGATCTCGACCGCACGGAAGATCGCCGGCAGGCAGGCCGAGGCCATCACCGCTTCGGCGGAGATCTTCTCGCGCGGGAAAATGTGCAGCCGGCCGGTCCGCACATTGGTGGCGGCGATGAAGATCTGATGCGTATCGGCGCGCAGGCCTTCGAAATCGACGAAGCGCTCGATCAGGTCCTTGAGCGGATTGATGTTGAGCGGATTGAGGTCGTAGGGCGACAGATATTGCGACCAGGCCTGCAGCCAATTGAAGCTCGGGCTTGCGCTTTGCACCAGCGAGAACAACCGCTCGGTGACCGCCCGCTGCAAAGGCGGCAAGTCGCCCCCGACGCTCGCCGCCCGCCAGAAATCGGCCAGCCGCTTGCGCGCTTCCTCCGGGCCGCCGCGCCTCAAGCCGTCGGCCAGCATCACCGCGTTGACCGCGCCGGCCGAGGTGCCGGAAATACCCTCGACCGTCAGCCGGCCGTCTTCCAGCAGATGCTCGAGCACACCCCAGGTGAAGGCGCCGTAGGCGCCGCCGCCCTGCAGAGCGAGATTGATCAGCTTGGGTTTGTTGCGTTTGCCCGACCTATCGCCGCCGCCGAAGGCCCGCGTGAGGATGTCGATCATGGGCGACCTGTCATTCCGGACGGTGCGAAGCGCCGGGCCTGGAATCCAGAGCCAAGATTTTCGCGCCTCATGTTTCGCTCTGGATTCCGGGTTCGCTCGCTTTGCTCACGCCCCGGAATGACGCTTCACTGTGCGACCCAGCCGCCGTCGATCGAATAGGCCGAGCCGGTGATGCTGGCGGCGGCATCGCTCGCGAGAAACACCGCCAGCGCGCCGATGTTTTCCGGCGTGGTGAACTTGTGCATCGGCTGCTTCTCCGACAGCAGCGCCACCTCTTCCTCGCGCACCGGCTTGCCGGAAGCCTTGGCGCGCGCGTCGATCTGCGCCTGCACCAGCGGCGTCAGCACCCAGCCCGGGCAGATGGCATTGCAGGTGATGCCGTGATTGGCGGTCTCGATCGCCACCACCTTGGTCATGCCAACGAGCCCGTGCTTGGCGGAGACATAGGCGACCTTCTGCGCGCTCGCCACCAGCCCATGCGCAGAGGCGATGTTGATGATGCGGCCCCAGCCGCGCTTCTTCATGCCCGGCACCGCAGCGCGAATGGTATGGAACGAGGACGACAGATTAATCGCGATGATGGCGTCCCATTTCTCGATCGGGAAATCCTCGACATTCGCCACGTGCTGAATTCCGGCATTGTTGACCAGGACGTCGAGCGAACCGAATTCCTTCTCAGTGGCCGCGATCATCGCCGCAATCTCGGCCGGCTTGGTCATATCCGCCGGCGAGTAACGCGCCTTGATGCCGAACTCCTTTTCCAGCCCGGCGCGCTCCTTTTCGATCGCCGCCGCGTCGCCAAAACCGTTGAGCATGATATTGGCGCCGTCACCAGCCAACGCCCGCGCAGTAGCCAGCCCGATACCGGAGGTGGAACCAGTGACCAGCGCGGTTTTACCTTTCAGCATAGGGAACCTCGTTGCGGGGCGCGGCCAACAAAGGGCCGGGGGTAATGGCGTGCGGGCAGGAAACTGCCCCTATTTTTGTTGCAGCGCAATATATATCTGATTACGGCCTTATTGCGGGTTTGCGCGATGGCGCATGGCAAAGATGCGGCGGGAACCTTTCGATCTCTCCCGAATCCGCCGTTATCACGTTAGACTAGGCGAAGAATTGGAACCGCCCTTGGCAAAAAAGACTGCAGCCCGCGCAATCTTCCCGGCGCCCGGTCATGACCACGACCGCTGTGCCCACGAGGCCATCGCGCATGCCGAAGCGGTCTGCGCCGCGCGCGGCGAACGCCTGACGCCGGTGCGGCGGCGCGTGCTGGAGGCCTTGTTGTCGAGCCATCATCCGCTCGGCGCCTACGAGCTGATCGACCTGCTGGCGCAACCCGGCGCGCGCCCGGCGCCGATCACCATCTATCGCGCGCTCGACTTCTTGCGCGAGCAAGGGCTGGCGCATCGCATCGAGAGCCGCAACGCCTTCATCGCCTGCGGGCACAATCACCAAAGCGGCGACCCGGTGGTGTTCCTCATCTGCGAGAAATGCGGCGCGGTCGGCGAAGCGGCGAGCGCTGCCGTCGCCGACACCATAAAGCGCGCCTCGCGCGCCGCCGGCTTCACGCCGAAGACGCCGGTGATCGAGATCTCCGGCATCTGCGCGCATTGCCGAGCGTCGTAAGAATTCCTGAACAACATCGCCACAACCTCTCTTCCCTCTCCCCTTGTGGGAGAGGGGAAGCGAGTATGTCTCGCGCAAGTCGTTTCATTGTAATCGCCGCATGGCATCGCGTCCGTCAGCACGCTAAAACACGCCGCCCTTGGGAATCCCGCACTAATGTCCACCAGCACGACGCCATCCACCCCCCACCACATCACCCGCCCGCTCGACACGCTTGCTGCGGTGACGGTGGTGCTGTTGTGCCTGTCCTGGGGCTTCAATCAGGTGGCGGTGAAGCTCGCGATCCCCGACATTCCACCGCTCATCCAGGCTGCCTTGCGTTCGTTCGGAGCGACGGTGCTTGTTGCCGGCTGGTGCTGGCTGCGCGGCATCCGGCTGCTGGTGCGTGACGGCACGCTGATCATAGGGCTCATCGCCGGCCTGTTGTTCGGCGGCGAATTCCTCTGCATCTACCAGGGCCTCGCCTACACCACCGCGACCCGCGCGGTGCTCTTCATCTATCTGGCGCCGTTCATCCTGGTGCTCGGCTCGCGCATCTTCCTGCCGGCCGACCGCTTCGACCGCTGGCAATGGCTGGGCTTGAGCCTGTCCTTCGCCGGCATGATCGTCGCCTTCGGCGTGCCGACGCCGGCACTCGATCCGCGCCAGACGCTCGGCGACCTGTTCTGTGTCGGCGGCGCCATCTTCTGGGCCGCCACCACGCTCACCATCAAGGCAAGCCGGCTCAACACCATCTCGCCGGAAAAGGTGATGCTCTACCAGCTGGTGGTGTCGGCGCCGATGCTAGCCATTGTCGCCTATTTCGCCGGCGAGCAGATGACCCATGCGCCCTCGGCGCTGGCCGTGGGTGCGCTCGCCTATCAGACTGCCTGGGTGGTGAGCGTGACCTTCGTGGTCTGGTTCGCGCTGATCAAGCACTACTCGGCCAACCGGGTGTCCGCCTTCTCCTTCCTCACCCCGCTATTCGGGGTCGCCGCCGGCCATCTGGTGCTGGGCGAGCCCCTGACCTGGGCTTTCACCGCCGCGGTGGCGCTGGTCGCCGCCGGGCTGGTGCTGGTGAACCGGGCAAAATAGCTCTTGTCCCGGGCGTAGCGCGGCATGAAATGACGCGCTGCAGACCCGGGACCGTCAAAGGCTCAGAATTTGTCGCGGTCCCGGATCAGCGGCGCATCACTTCGCTGCGCTCGTACTGCGCCGCATCCGGGACAGGGGTCTGGCGTCCGCATTGACCCTGTCATATTTGTCTGGCACGCCAAGGGCGGCAGGAACAGCGCATGAACATGCAAAATCGGCACAAGACGGTGGCAGTGGACGTCGGCGGCGTCATTGTGGGCGGCGATGCCCCTATCGTCGTGCAGTCGATGACCAATACCGACACGGCAGACGTCGACTCGACCGCACGCCAGGTGGCCGCGCTGGCGCGCGCCGGTTCGGAGCTGGTGCGCATCACCGTCGACCGTGACGAGGCCGCCGCCGCCGTGCCGCACATCAAGGAGCGGCTGGCGCAGATGAACGTCAGCGTGCCGATCGTTGGTGACTTCCACTACATCGGCCACAAGCTGCTCGCCGATCACCCAGCCTGCGCCGAGGCGCTCGACAAGTACCGCATCAATCCCGGCAATGTCGGCTTCAAGGACAAGAAGGACAAGCAGTTCTCCGCCATCGTTGAGATGGCGATCAAGCACAACAAGCCGGTACGCATCGGCGCCAATTGGGGCTCGCTCGACCAGGAACTGCTCACCAGCCTGATGGACGAGAATTCGCGCTCGCCCACGCCGCTCGATGCGCGGCAAGTGACGCACGAGGCCATGGTGCAGTCGGCGTTGTTGTCGGCCGCGCGCGCCGAAGAGATCGGCCTGCCGAAGAATCGCATCATCCTGTCAGCCAAGGTCTCGGCGGTGCAGGATTTGATTGCGGTCTACGCCATGCTCGCCAGCCGCTCCGATTACGCGTTGCATCTCGGCCTCACTGAAGCCGGCATGGGCTCGAAGGGCATCGTCGCTTCCTCGGCCGCCATGGGCGTGCTGCTGCAACAGGGCATCGGCGACACCATCCGTATTTCACTGACGCCCGAACCGGGCGGCGACCGCACGCGCGAGGTGCAGGTGGCGCAGGAGCTGCTGCAGACCATGGGCCTGCGCACCTTCGTGCCTCTGGTGGCGGCCTGCCCCGGCTGCGGCCGTACCACCTCGACCACCTTCCAGGAACTCGCCTCCGACATCCAGAATTTTATCCGCAACTCGATGCCAGAGTGGAAGACGCGCTATCCCGGCGTGGAAACGCTCAACGTCGCGGTGATGGGCTGCATCGTCAACGGCCCGGGCGAATCGAAACACGCCGACATCGGCATCTCGTTGCCCGGCACCGGCGAGCAGCCGACTGCGCCGGTGTTCATCGACGGCAAAAAAGCCGCCACCCTGCGCGGGGCCACGCTCTCCGCCGACTTCAAGCAGATGGTGATCGACTACATCGAGCAGCGCTTCGGCAAGGGCGCCAGGACCGCGGCGGAGTGAAGGCGAAGCCGTTCATTATCAGTCTGCTTGCGGCCATGGCTGTCGCCGCTGGCGCTTCGATCTATCTCATCGCGACCGCCGACCGAGTCGACAAGACCGTCACCGCGTTCCTGTCGCCGGACGGCCGCTACAAGGCGGTGCGCGTTTCGCTGTCGCATGGCGGAGCGGCGCCGTTCTGCTTCAATAGCGTTTCGATCTTTCTTGCCGTCTATCCCGATACATTCGCGGAAAACGAAAAGGCCTATCAGGTCTTCGCGTCACCCTGCACGACGCCCGCCAAGGCCGCCGATCGACCGGCGATCGAATGGCTCGCCAAGGATGCCGTACGCATCACCTACGCGCCGGCGCCCGCCGGGCTAGACAAGGACAAGTTGCGCCAGCGCGTGATCGATGCCTCAAAATACGT
>JAKAMD010000351.1 GCA_021823875.1 Pseudomonadota bacterium
GTTGATACGGGCGGCGTGCAGAAACCTGAAGCGTCGCGCTATCGTCGTTGCGACATCGCCGAGAGGTGCCAGGCGAAGTCGCGGCCGCAATCATCGCGGCCGCAAACATCGCAGTCGTTTGCGGTTTCGTGTCGGCATGGCTTGCGCGTCGCTCGTCGCGTCGCGGCCTGCGCCGGTACGCCATGATTATTCCGTGCCGGCGTTGAAAAATAACGATGTTGAGGCGTGTTTTGTGGCAGGGTCGCGAACGTTAATTTATGCTGGCACAAGCCGCTTTGCGGCAATTGTGCGGCGCGAATCTCTGTTTCTGCGATCGCGTTAAGCGGTCACTAACGACAGCCGTGCGCGCCTTGGGGACAAGGACGGGATAACCCCGCTGCGTCGAGAATTCGTGCAAGATTCCCGTAAGCGATCTTCGTAATTCTGCGCGCCATGGGGCGCGACGGGAGAACGCGATGAATCGCTTGCGGGACTATATCGGTTTTGCGGTTTGCTTCGCCGGTCTCGGCTATATGGCGATCTGGCCGTTGAGCACGAGCGGTTCGAGCGGCAGCTTGTTCGGTGCCTCGATTGTATGCCGCGCGACCACGGCTTTCGATCCATTGCCGCTGTTGTGCGAAATGCCGCATCCGCTGATATTGTCTCCGGCCTTGCACATGCTTGGCCTGTTGTCGGCGGTTGTTGTCGCCCTGCGGCTGTTCTGTCGCGTGCTGCCGCGCATGCGTCGCGCTCGCGCCAATGACGTGGATATCGCGCACCGGATCCGTATCCTCGCCGCGTCCATGGCGTCGTCGCGGCCCAAACCGTTGCGTCCGCTGCCGCGGGTCAAGCCGCGCAGCCAATTCGGTCTGCGTGGCGCGGGACACCATCCCTGACAGCCGCGCCATGGCTGCGGGATTTGTGGCATAAGCGGCGGTGATCGGCGGCGTTCGGCCGCCCCGTCCGGAGCGGATCCTTGAATTATCGTCACGCCTTCCATGCCGGCAGTTTCGCCGACGTGCACAAGCACGCGGTGCTTTGTCGTATCCTCCATCATCTGTGCGGCAAGCCGGCGCCCTTCCGCGTGATCGACACCCATGCCGGTGCCGGCCTCTATGACCTCGCCAGCAACGAGGCGCGCCGCTCCGGCGAATGGCACGACGGCATCGAGCGGTTGCTGGCGGCGGCGTTGCCGGCGCCGGTTGCCACGCTGCTTGCGCCCTATCTGGAGGTGATCGGGGCAATCAACGAGCGCGACCGGCTGACGACCTATCCCGGCTCGCCGGCCCTGGTGCGCGCCGCGCTGCGCCCGCAGGACCATCTGATCGCGTGCGAGCTGGAACCAAAGGCGGCGGCGGCGCTGGCGCGTAATTTGAGCCGGGATCCCCGCATCAAGACGCTGCAGATTGATGGCTGGACCGCGTTAAACGCCTATGTGCCGCCGAAAGAGCGGCGTGGTCTGGTGCTGATCGATCCCCCTTTCGAGCAAGAGCGCGAATTCACTCAAATGGCGCATGCCTTTGCCGCGGCGCACCGCAAATGGGCGACCGGCATCTACTTGCTGTGGTACCCGATCAAGGGCCGCAGCGAGCCGGATGCGTTCGCCAAGGCCCTGCGCCGGCTGGCGATCCCCAAGATGTTGCGGGCCGAGCTGACGGTGGCGTCACTTTCGGACCCCACACGGCTCAACGGTTCCGGCCTCATCGTGGTCAATCCGCCCTGGATGCTGGAGGATGAACTTACCACCCTGCTACCGGCGCTCGCCGCGCTGCTCGGGCGCGGCGGCCAGGGCGGCTTCCGGCTCGACTGGCTCGCCGGCGAAGAACGGTCCGGCTGACGGTTCACCCTTTTCACAGCGGGCGAAGTGGTGTCTATTTTACGGACTGGCAGACGTTCCGCCTCCGGTGGGGGGCCGGCGGAGTGACTGAGGCCGTCGAAGGCTGACGCTTTCCCCGAAATGAATGTCCAGCCGAGCCGACGCGCGTGGGGCCGGCGGCAGAGCAATGCGGGGAGAGGAGTTTTCCCGATGGCGCAAACAGGTACCGTGAAATTTTTTAATACCGAACGTGGCTACGGCTTCATCAAGCCGGATGACGGCGGACGCGATGTGTTCGTGCATATTACCGCCGTTGAACAGGCAGGCCTGAAAGGCCTGAACGAAGGACAGCGCATCAGTTTCGACGTGGAACCCGACAAGAAGGGCAAGGGTCCGAAAGCGGTGAACCTGGTGATCACCGGCTGATCGTCGTCGCGCGTCCGTAGCTCGTCATTTCAAAAGCCGAAAATTGTTTGGCCGCTCCTGGCGGGGCGTCTGCTATTTGCCGCGCACTCTTTGTGACGGTGTGCTAATGACGGCGCTCCTTTCAATCACGGTGCTCCATTCATGATGATCCTGCGTTCCTCTCCCAGCTCTCCCTTCGCCCGCAAGGTGCGCATCGCCGCGGATGTGCTCGGGCTCGCCGGCAAAATCGAAGTGCAGTCGACCGATCTCAACGATCCCGCCGATGCGATCCGCAAGCAGAATCCGCTCGGCAAGATTCCGGCGCTGATCCTTGAGGACGGCAGCGCCTGGTACGATTCGTGCGTGATCCTTGAAATGCTCGATCATATCGCCGGCGGCGGCCGCATCGTTCCGCGTGAGGCGCCGGCTCGTTTCGAGGCGCTGCGGTTGCAGGCGCTATGCGACGGCATGATCGATGCCGGCGTGCTCATGGTCTATGAGACCCGCTACCGTCCGCCGGAAATGCGAGTGCAGGCCTGGCTCGATCGCCAAGGCGACAAGGTCAAGCGCGCGCTCGACGCTTTGGAAGCCGAACCGCCAAAGCTGACGGCGCCGCCCGATGTCGGACAGATCACGCTCGCCTGCGCGCTCGGCTATGGCGACCTGCGCTTTGCGGGAAGCTGGCGCAAGGATCATCCGCGCCTGGTCGCCTGGCTCGACGCTTTCGCCGCGCAGGTGCCGGCCTTCGCGGCGACCAAGCCGGCGGCATAAGCAACAAACATCATGCGCGGACGACGTCCGCGCATCCTTGGGCTTGCTCCACCTGATCGCTTCAATCGATCCCGTGCCGGGTCGCGCCGGCTGGCGGCGTGCCCGGCAATGGCGCGCGATCAGAATTTGTAGTTCACGCCGATGCGCACGATATTGTCGTGGAAGCTCGCATCGGACCCGAGGACCGGGTCGCCGCGGCCGAGATCGACATAAAGATATTCGAGCTTGGCCGTCCATGGCCCGCTGATATGCGCTTCGACGCCGCCGCCAACGGTCCAGCCGGCTTTGGTGGCATTGCTGCTGCCGACACCGGCGATCGAGGTCTTGATATTGCCGACCGCGAGGCCGCCCGTCACATAGGGCATGAAGTTGTCGACCGCATAGCCGACGCGGCCGCGCACGGTGCCGAGCCAGTCGTTACGGGTCTCGCAAGTGGTGGCGCCGCACGGCGTGCTGCCCTGGAAATGACTCCAATTCATATCGCCTTCGAGGCCGAACACGATCTGATCGGACTGCCAATTATAGCCGAGCGTGCCGCCGACCAGACCGCCGGAGGTGTCGAACGAGCCGGTGGAGTAGGGCGCCGAGAAATCCGATGAGCCCCATCCGCCGCCGCCATTGATGCCCACATAAGGTCCGGCCCAGCTGAAAGGCGGTGCCACATAGACCGGCGCCTTGGTCGGCATCGGCTGCGGTCGCGGGATGTCGGCGGCCGCTGCCGCCGTCACGCTCAACACGAGCATGCCCACGCTTGCGAGCAGAAGTTTCTTCATGACGCACCTCACTGGCGTTCGCGCGGAGACACGCTCGACAAGCGCCCTCTCCGATCATGCGCGGTCAACGCCGGCGCGCCATGCAAGGTTCCATTGCGGCCGGCGTGCCGGCCTTGTCGCAAGGATAGTTTCAAAAATCCGGCTACTACCCGGCACCGGGCGACGCATTGATCCGCCGCAAAAAAATGCGGTGCGCGAAGTATTTTAAAAACAAAAAACCCCGGACGCGCGGTCCGGGGCTTTCACGTTCACGTTTGAT
>JAKAMD010000352.1 GCA_021823875.1 Pseudomonadota bacterium
CTTCGCTGCGCGTCCAGGTGTGGCCTTGACACAGCACGTTCAGCACGCAGCCTTGCAGCCGCATGGTGCTCTCGTCTTTCACCACCAGATGCGCCTGGTAGATGTGGCCGTCGTCGGCATTGTAGATCTGGCCGGACCAATGATTGGGACCGCTCGCTTTGAGCGCGGCCACGTGCAGGCCGATCAGCGGACGTGAACGTTTCGCCGGATCGGGATTGTGCTTGTCGGTTTTCGGCTTGCCGGCGGCGTCATTGGGCTCGCCGAGCCAGACCACCGTGCCGCAGATGCGGTTGCCGCCGCAGTTACTGACGCGCACTTTGAGTCCGCCGTCTTCCGACACCCAGGTGCCCTGTGGTCCGCTCTCGGCGCGCGCGGGCGCGCTCATCAGGCACGACAAAGCCAACAGGCCGCAAGCGGCCGCAGTCACCACTTTCATAATCGGATTTTCCCTGTTTAGTTTCGCTTTGCGTTCGCCTGCCGCCACGTATTACCCGCTATAGGGCGAACTTGCCCGCTGGTTAGTACGCGCTGAACTAAAGCGGTTAGCGATCCGTCACCGGACCGTCACAAACACGCGTTTTGCGGCCAGAATTGGGCATTTTAGATTGCATTTTTGAACGGCCGTTCACCTTCGATTCATCGCGATATTTAAACTGCCATTCAAATTTTCTCCCGATCATCGCGTTTGCCCGGACGGCGTATTTCGTCCGCGCAACAGGGTTACGGGCGCCGCAGCCAGAAGGCGAAAACGGCGCGCAATGAAGAAAATGGGGAGGCCGTCATGGCTGACTTTGACTTCACGGCATGCGGCGGCGAGCCGCGCGATGCCAAAGACTGTTTCGAATGCGGGATGATCTATTCGGCAGGAGCGGGGGTTCCGGTCGATCTCGTTGAAGCGCACAAGTGGTTCAACATTGCCGCCATGCGGGGGCATCCCGAAGGCGCGCAGCTACGGCGCGAGATCGCCGAGCAGATGAGCGACAGCGAGATCGGCCGCGCCCAGCGCGCCGCGCGCGACTGGCTCAAAAGCCATCCGATCGCACAGGCGCCAGCCGCGATCCGCGTGGCGGCTTGAGCTTTCAAGCGCCGCCACCGACAGCGTCGGACGCGGCGCCGGCCTGCGCTGGCTTGCTTGTCCAATCGCCGGACGCGGGCCGACGCGACGCCTAGGCTTGGGTTGCCTGCCGTTCAACGAGACGGGTTTGCCCGTCGCGTTCTCCTGACCGCGATGGTGATCGGACGCCGACCGGCGGGCTTGCGCAAATTGCATGCGCACGCGGCGGAACGCCGGCACGTATTCGACGACGATGAATTGCAAACCGTGCGTCACCGTGAATGACGTGAGCGGCGGGACGTTCGATTTGCATTCCTGCTCGTCAAAAAACTTCTGCGAACAAATGATCGCGGCATTCGCCGATCGATTTGACGATGTCGAAGCGGCGGCCGAGATCGCTGCGCTTGCGAATGTCTCATTGTGCGTCGCCGATTGAGTTGGTGAGCAAAGACGACATCTTGGCGTCTTGTCAGAGGTGCGGCCGGCCCGCCCGGGGCCTTCGGCGGCGGATCATAAAAAGTCTATTATAACAATGGGTTGAGGGGGTGCCGCGTTCGGGCGCGAGCCCCTCGATATTCTTGAATTTGTTGATCGGGATAACGATCGCCGCGGGGAATGCATACGCAAATTGAGATCGATGTTCGCTGTCTCAATGCCGCCAGCGACACGCACGCAATGCGAAAAAAGAATCGTCTCATATTGCTGAGACAAGTGTTGTGAGGCGGCGATTAACTATCGTCGCGAGGCGCAGCAACAATTGGCGGCGCGCATGTTCGTCTTTGAACTCACGTTGCGACGAGATCGTGATGATGTCGGCGCGTGAGTGGGTCATGAGACCTGTGCAGGCGAAGAGTTTGCGTGGATGCGGCGTGCGACGTGTGGATCGCAAAGCATCACGATGAGCAGTGGCGTCAACTCATGGCGCGCGGACCGTTGGGGCGCGCGTGCGTCTTGCTGCCGGATGGAGACGAAGGCGTTCTCCTTGACGACATTTGGCTGCGCCGGCGCGGCGCCGAGGTCTCGCTCCACGTGCCTCGCGGTTCGACCACGCAACCGCGTCGCGCCGGCGCCCGGCTCGAAACCGGGAATCCAGATCGAGCGCTGGCATACGGCATCGGCGGGCGGCTTTGCCCTGCGCCGTGCCGTTTGCGGTCGAACGCGGGCGACCCGGGCAATCGCGGCGACCGGGAAGGGCCGTTTGGTGGCTATTTTCTGGTACCGGCCGCGACTTGTTTGACCATGTCGGACAGTTTCTGTAGGCATGCCACATCAGGAGACGTGGCCGAGTGGCTGAAGGCGGCGGTTTGCTAAACCGTTATACGGTCTAAAGCCGTATCAAGGGTTCGAATCCCTTCGTCTCCGCCAGCCGCCTTGGCCCCGCGCTGGACGCGCGCGGGCAATGTACCGGCTGGTCGACACGGAAAGTCGAAGGCCGTGTCCACAGGTTCCATCGCCATCCGATCTTGCCGGCCGCTGCTGCGGAAGCTGCCGAATCGGCCAGCCTCGATTCGGTGCACCGAGGGGTCTGAAGCAGCTGCCCGTTAATTGGGCGCGCCAGATGCCTTTGCACGCAAGCCGATGTAAAAAGTGCCGAATGCCACTTTTTGTAGATTTAATACTTGGTTACCACCGTTTGAGTCCGGTCTTGTGAGCGAGATCGTAAAATAATACGAAGCCTTTGATTTTATTTTGAAATATATAGCGGCGCGTGGGCGGGGACGGCCTGTTCTACGGTCTTGTTCAGGGCCCCAAAAACGTGCGTGTTTTTTGCGCAACAGTCGCTCGGAAAGCGCCACAGAAGCCTGTGCGAAGGGCCGTTCTTCATTGCGTGGAAGGCCTCTTCCGTTAATCTCTCACCTGCGACGGAGGGGGGCATCCCCCTGTTGCGCTATTCGGGTCGGCAGAAGGCACCGGGTGGCACCCCAGTTCACTGAGTTGGGACGCTACACGGTGGTTTCGTTGCTCCGGACAGCGGGGAGCAAGGGGAAGTTCCATCAGGTGCTGTCGCACTGGGCGGATACAGAACCCTCTCGTAATAAACAATGTTTTGGAGGTTCAAGAGATGAAGATGGTGAAAAGCCTTCTCCTCGGCACCGCAGCGGGTCTCGTTGCGATCGCTGGGGCCCAGGCGGCCGATCTTCCCGTCAAGGCCAAACCGGTCCAGTACGTGAAGATTTGCAGCCTGTACGGCGTGGGGTTCTACTACATCCCGGGCACCGATACCTGCATCAAGGTCGGCGGCTGGGTGCGCGCCGAGTACAACATGAACTCGGGCGGGTCGTTTAACCCGTATCACAGTGCGATTTTGGATAGCCGTGGCCTCGATTTTACGACGAGCCGTGTCCGCGGGATCACCACGATCGACGCGCGTTCGCAGACCGAATACGGCACCCTGCGTTCGTATATCGCGGGCGGCTGGCAGTGGGATAACGGCGCTGGCGCCATTATCCAGACTGGAGTCAACATCTACGCCCTCCGCGGCTTCATCCAGTGGGCCGGCTTCACCTTCGGTCGTGCGTCATCGTTCTTCGACTTCTATGCGACGCCGGAGTATTCGAACACGACCAACGTCCTCGGTTCGGATAGCGGCGGCACGGGCGATAACGTGTGGGCCTACACCGCACAGCTGGGCAACGGCTTCTCGGCGAGCCTGTCGGCGGAAGACACCTCGTACCGTCGTACGTTGATCTCCGCCGGTGCTGGTGGCTATGCCGGCACTCAGTGGCCGGATTTGGCGGCCAATCTGCGCATCGACCAGGCTTCGGGCAGCGCGCAGGTCATGGGCGCTATCCATCAGGTTCGCGGCTTCGTTGCCGGCGAGGAAGTCGGCTGGGCGGTCGGCGCGGGCCTCAAGCTGAACCTGCCGTGGTCGAAGGGTGACACCGTGTCCACCCAGGTCACCTATGGCAAGGGCGCTCTGAAATACGTCGGCAGCG
>JAKAMD010000353.1 GCA_021823875.1 Pseudomonadota bacterium
CCAAGACCGCCAAGGCGATCCGCGCCATGGCGACGGGACGGCCCGGCCCGGCCGCGCTCGAATGCGCCATGGACGTCTGGGGCAAACAAGGAAAGCTCGGCCCGATTGCGCTGCCCGCCCAGACGCACGCCCCGAAGATCGACGAGGATGCCGTGCGCGCGGCAGCGCGGCTGCTCGGCAAGGCCAAGCGCATCCTGATCGTCACCGGCGGCGGCGCGCAGGACGCCTCGCCCGAAGTGACGCAACTCTCCGACATGTTGCAGGCCCCGGTGCTCGGTTATCGGCGCGGGCGCGGCATCCTCGACAGCCGCAATCCGTTCAGCGTGACCTTGCCGATCGGCCGCGACCTGTGGGCCGAGGCCGATGCGGTGCTCGCCATCGGCACCAAGCTGCTCGAGCCCATGACCCATTGGGGCGTCGACCGCGCGCTCAAGATCGTGCGCGTCGACGCCGACAAGCACGAGCCCGCGCGCCTGCACAAGCCGAGCGTGGCGCTGATCGGCGATGCGTCGCCGGTGCTGCGCCGCTTGATCGAGGCGCTCACGCGCACTAATCCGCGCCGGCCGTCGCGACGCGACGAGATGCAGGAACGCCAGGCCAAGCTGAAACAAAAGCTCGCCAAGCTGACGCCGCAGCTCGATTTCCTGGAAGCGATCCGCGCCGAACTGCCGGAGGACGGCATCTATGTCGACGAGGTGACGCAGATCGGCTTCGCCGCCCGCCTCGCCTTCCCGGTCTACAAGCCGCGCACCTTCCTCTCGCCCGGCTACCAGGACAATCTCGGCTGGGGCTATGCCACCGCGCTCGGCGCCCAGCATGCGCGGCCGGACGTGCCGGTGGTCTCGATCAACGGCGACGGCGGCTTCCTCTACACCGCCAACGAACTCGCCACCGCCATGCGCCATAACATTCCGCTGGTGGCGATCGTGTTCGCCGACGGCTATTTCGGCAATGTCCGCCGCATCCAGCAAGAACGGTTCGGCAACCGGCTGATCGCCAGCGACCTCGCCAACCCGGATTTCGTCAAATACGCGGAGAGTTTCGGCGCCCGGGCCTCACGCGCCCGCGATGCGGGAACGCTGCGCCTGGCGCTGCGCGAGGCCTTCGCCCGCCGCGAGCCGGCGGTCATCGAGGTGCCGGTCGGCGCCATGCCCAGCCCGTGGGAGTTCATCCACATGCCGCGGGTGCGCGGGCGCTAGATAGAACCAGGAATCGGGTTAGGTTTCCGCCGCAATGGACTTGATCACCACCACCGACGAACTGGCCGAGATCTGCGCGCGCATGGCGCAGCATCCTTTCGTCACTGTCGATACCGAATTCCTGCGCGAGTCGACCTACTACCCGCTGCTGTGCGTGGCGCAGATTGCCAGCCCCGACGAGGCGGCAGTGATCGACACGCTGGCCGCCGGCCTCGACCTCGCCCCGTTCTTCGCGCTGCTCACCAACGAGAGCGTCACCAAGGTGTTCCACGCCGCGCGCCAGGACATCGAGATCGTCTGGAACATGGCGGGCAAGATCCCGCATCCGATCTTCGACACCCAGGTCGCCGCCATGGTGCTCGGCTATGGCGACTCGATCTCCTACGATCAGCTGGTGCAGCGCATCACCGGCGACACGCTCGACAAGTCGAACCGCTTCACCGACTGGACCCGGCGCCCGCTCTCCGACGCGCAGATCGCCTATGCCCGCTCCGACGTCACCCATCTGCGCGACGTCTATCGCAGGCTCGCCGGCGACCTCGAGAAGCGCAGCCGTGTCAACTGGGTCGAGGCCGAGATGGCCGTGCTGACCTCGCCCGACACCTACCGCGCCGATCCCGAGCGCGCCTGGGAGCGGCTGAAGACCCGCGTGCGCAAGCCGAAGGACCTCGGCGTGCTGATGGAGATCGCCGCCTGGCGCGAACGCGAGGCGCAGAACCGCGATGTGCCGCGCTCGCGCGTGCTCAAGGACGACGTGGTCGGCGAAGTCGCGATCCAGGCGCCCACCACCATCGAAAAGCTCGGCCACTTGCGTTCGCTGCCGAAAGGTTTCGAGCGTTCGCGCTGGGGCCCTGAGATCATCGAGGCGGTCAAGCGCGGGCTGGAACGCGATCCCAAGACGTTGCCCAAGCTCGAACGCTTCCGGCCGGTGCCGAACGGCTCGGCAATCGTCGAACTGCTCAAGGTGCTTTTGCGCATGACGGCGGAGCGCCATGCGGTCGCCGCCAAGGTGATCGCCACCGTCGACGAACTGGAGCGCATCGCCGGCGACGATGAAGCCGACGTGCCGGCGCTGAAAGGCTGGCGCCGCGAATTGTTCGGCGAGAAGGCCCTGGCGCTCAAGCACGGTAAGCTCGCGCTGGCGATCGAAAAGGGTAAAGTCGTCACGGTCGAGAAGAGCTGAGCGACGCGTCCGGACATCGGCCGTATGCTACCCCCGATTGCGAGGAGATTTTCATGCTGCGTTGCGGATTGCGCGCGATCATCGCTGCGGCCCTGACTGCGCTGGCTGTTGCCGCGACCGGAACCGCCGGCGCCGAAACGCTGCCCTTCCACCCCACGGCAAAGCAGGGCGTGTTCCTGCATGTCAGCGACATCCATCTAAACCCGTTCACTGACAAGACCCTGCTGCCCCGGCTGGTCCAAGCGCCGGTCGCTCAGTGGGAAGCCATCTTCCAATCGTCGAAGAACGAGCGCTTCGCGCAGTACGGCGCCGACACCAACTTCCCGCTGTTTATGTCGATGCTGTCCGCCGCCCAGGGCGTGCATTACGACTACGTGCTCAACACGGGCGACAACCTGGCGCACGATTTCCGCGCGAAATATCTGGCGGCGGGAGGTAAGCTGGACGGCTATCAGAAATTCGTCATCAAGACCCTGCGCTTCGTCAATCTCATGCTGACGAAAAGCTTTCCCGGTTCGCCGCTGATCTTCAGCCTCGGAAATAACGACGCGGTCTGCGGCGATTACAAGGTCGCGCCCGCCAGCAGGATGCTCGCCAAAGCCGGCCGCGAACTGCCCGTGGTCGCCGGCAACCGCAAGGCGCTGAAGAGCTTCGCCGCCGGCGGCTACTACGTCGTGCCGCATCCGACCGTGCCGCGCCACGACCTGATCGTGCTCAATTCGATCTTCTGGTCGGCCAAGTATGAAAATAAATGCAGCGCGAGACCCGACCATCCCGGCGCGGCCGAGCTCGCCTGGCTGCGCAAGACACTCAACCGGGAAAAGCGCGCGAAGCGCACTGCCACGCTCGTCATGCACATCCCGCCCGGGATTGACGCCTACACAAGCTTGAAAAACACCTGCACGGGCGGCATCACGACTTTCTGGCACGATGCCGATACGCGCCGCTTTCTCGCGCTCGTCGGGCGCGCCAAGACCGTGCTGCGGGACAGCTACGCCGGTCACACCCATCGCGATAATTTTGGCGTGCTGACCGACAAGCGCGGCAAGCCGTTCCTGACGACGCGGATCACGCCCTCGGTCAGCCCGGTCTACCACAACAATCCGTCCTTCACCGTGCTGCTCTACGACCGCACCGACGCAGCCGTGAAAGACTACGCCACGTTCTATCTCGCCAACCTCGCCGCGGCCGGTCCGACCGTGCCGCCCGAGTGGAAATTGGAATACACCTTCGCCAAGACCTATATCGAGGCGGGCTACACGCCGGGCCGGATCGCGGCGCTCGCCCTCAGCCTGCGCACCGATGCGCCGGTGCGCCAAACCTTCCTGCGCTATTTTGCGGTCGAGGCACCCTCCGCGATCAAAGGCGACGACTGGTTGACCTTCGCCTGTGCGCAGACCGCGATGACGCGCGCCGCTTACACGGCCTGCCGCTGTCCGGGCGCCGCGCAAACGCCGCGACACTGAAGCACGATCGCATCGATTTGAATTCGGAGTTGGCGGGCACGCCTCGCTTTTCCCAAGGGGAAAATCGGGGTGCGAAGCTTGAACCCTAGGCGTCGATCACCGTTT
>JAKAMD010000354.1 GCA_021823875.1 Pseudomonadota bacterium
TCTCGTCGTTGAGGATGACGTCGTCGCGCATCAGACCGTCATGGCCGTGGCTGGTATAGGGATCGAGCGCCACGTCGCACAAGAGGCCGATCTCCGGCACTTCCTTCTTGATGGCGCGGATGGTGCGGCAGACCAGATTGTCCGGGTTGAGCGCCTCGCTGCCGGTCTCGTCGCGCAGCTTGGGATCGGTATAGGGGAACAGGGCAAGGCAGGGGATGGTCAGCTTGGCCGCGCGCTCGGCCTCGCGCACCGCCTGGTCGACCGTCAGCCGTTCCACCCCCGGCAGCGAAGGCACCGGGGTGCGGGCGTTGTCGCCGTCCATGATGAACAGCGGCCAGATCAGATCATCGGTTGTAATCTGGTGTTCGCGCACCATGCGACGCGCCCAGTCGGCGCGCCGGTTGCGGCGCATGCGCACGGTCAGATCGAGCCGTTCGGCCGGCGTTTCGGTATCAACGGGGGCCAGATGGGTGCGCGCCTCGAGCGGGCGACCGAATTTGATTGCCATGGGGGACCTCCTGAACGCCTTCTTTTAGCGGGTCCGGGGCCGGCCTGCCACCCGCCTGTGCGGCCGGGCCGGCATGCGGAAATTTTCGCACTGTAAAGCCCGCACTTGACCCGGCATTTCATCCCGGGAAGGTTGCCGATGCCGAGCCACGCCGAGTCCCCATCGTATGGACTTCTCCCTCACCGAAGAACAACGCGCTTTCCAGTCCACCGCCCGCCAGTTTGCGCGCGACGAGATGATGCCGCACGCGCGCGACTGGGACGAAGGCGAGATCTTCCCGGTCGAAACGCTGCGCGCCGCCGCCGCGCTCGGCTTCGGTGGCATCTATGTCAGGGAAGACGTCGGCGGCTCGGCGCTCACCCGGCTCGACGCCGCGTTGATCTTCGAGGAACTGGCGCAGGGCTGTACCTCGACCGCCGCCTATATTTCGATCCACAACATGGCGGCCTGGATGATCGACGCCTTCGGCAGCGAGGACGCGCGCCAGCGCTTTCTGCCCAAGCTCTGCACCATGGAGCATTTTGCCAGCTACTGCCTGACTGAGCCGGGCGCCGGCTCCGATGCCGCCAGCCTCACGACCAAGGCGCGGCGTGACGGCGACGTTTACGTGCTCGACGGCGCCAAGGCCTTCATCTCCGGCGGCGGCGTTTCCGATCTCTACGTGGTGATGGCGCGCACTGGCGAAGCGGGCCCGCGCGGCATTTCCTGCATCGCGGTGGAGAAGGGCACGCCCGGCCTCACCTTCGGCGCACGCGAGAAGAAGCTCGGCTGGAAATCGCAGCCGACCGCCATGGTGATGTTCGAGAACTGCCGCGTGCCGGTGGCCAACCGTATCGGCGCCGAAGGTCAGGGCTTCCGCATCGCCATGGCCGGGCTCGACGGCGGGCGCTTGAACATCGGGGCCTGCTCGCTCGGTGGCGCGCAGTTCTGCCTCGACCGCACCGTCGATTACATGAAGGAGCGCAAGCAATTCGGCTCACGCTTGGCCGATTTCCAGGCGCTGCAATTCCGCGTCGCCGATTACGCCACCGAGCTTGAGGCCGCGCGCCTGCTGCTGCATCGCGCCGCGCTGGCGGTGAGCGAGGGCGAGCCGGGCGCGACGCGGCTCGCCGCGCAGGCCAAGCGGCTTGCCACCGACACCGGCTTCGAGGTGGTGAACGGCTGCCTGCAATTGCACGGCGGTTACGGATACTTGCGCGATCATCCCATCGAGCGCGTGTTGCGGGATGTGCGCGTGCACCAGATCCTGGAAGGCACCAACGAGATCATGCGGCTGATCGTCAGCCGCGCGATGCTGGGGAATTGAACGGCGTGGCCGGCGCGCAAGACATTTTGTTCGAGCGGCGCGGCGCGGCCGGTCTGGTCACGCTCAACCGGCCGCAGGCGCTCAATGCGGTGACGCACCAAATGGTGCTGGCCTTGCGCGCGCAGCTCGACCGCTGGGCCGACGACGCAAGCGTCACCCGCGTCGTCATCCAAGCAGCCGGCGGCCGCGCCTTCTGCGCCGGCGGCGATATCCGTCATCTCTACGATCTCGGCCAGGCCGGCCGCCGCGACGAGGCATTGCAGTTCTGGCGCGACGAATATCCGCTCAACGCGGCAATCAAGAATTATCGCAAGCCTTACGTCGCGCTGATCGACGGCATCGTCATGGGGGGCGGCGTTGGCGTTTCCGTGCATGGCTCGCATCGCGTGGCTGGCGACCGTTACTCTTTTGCCATGCCGGAGGTTGGCATCGGCTTCTTCCCGGATGTCGGCGCGACCTGGGTGCTGCCGCGGCTAGCGGGCGAACTCGGCACCTATTGTGCGCTCACTGGCGAGCGTTTTGGTCCGGGGGACGCAGTCGGCGCCGGGCTGGCCACCCATCGCATTCCCTCGGCGCGTTTTCCCGAATTGCTCGACGGTCTCACAGGCACCGTACCGGTCGATGCACTGCTCGCCGCCTTCAGCGAGCCGGCTGGGGAGGGACCGATCCTGGCACGGCGCGAAGCGATCGACCGCCTGTTCGCAGGTTCGCGCGTCGAGGATATGCTTGCCGCGCTCGATGACGAAGCGGTCTCTGGGCGTGACGATGCCGGATGGGCGGCCGAGACCGCTGCCACCATGCGGACCAAATCGCCGCTCAGTCTCAAGCTGGCGCTGGCGCAAATGCGGCGTGGCAAGACGTGGGATTTTGCCGAATGCATGCGTGCCGAGTTTCGTATCGTTTCGCGCGTGATTGAGGGTCATGATTTCTATGAGGGTGTGCGCGCCGTGATCGTCGACAAGGATAATGCGCCGCGCTGGCGGCCGGCGGCGCTTGCCGACATCGGCGAGGCCGATGTGGAGCGCCATTTCGCCCCGCTCGGCGCGCGGGAGCTCGTATTGCCATGAGTGTATTGCAATGAGCGTGCCGTTTTTCAACAAGCGGACGGCCGCCCCCGAGGAGGTGCAAAGGCTCGAACCGGTACACGCGATGGGTGGCGGTGCTGAGGTGAGCGGCTGGACCCGCCGCCTGGTGCTGTTCCTGCGGGTGATGGCCGGAATCTCGATGCTCAAGGGGCTTTATCATTGGGCACGCGTGTGCGGCATCGGTGTTTCCCCGAACGATCTGTTCGTGCTGCATTCGGTGGCTTGGCAGGTCACCACCGTATTCTTTGCGGTCATGGATCTGGTGGCGGCGGTCGGTCTCTGGCTGGCGGCAACCTGGGGCGCCGTGATCTGGCTGATGTCCATTGCCTCCATGCTGGCGGTGGAAATATTTTTTCCGCAGGTGTTCGGCGGCGGACTGCTCATCGGTTTTGTGGAATTGGGGCTGCTCGCGCTTTATCTTTGGCTGGCCGTGAAAGCGGCGCAGGAGCAGTCGCCGTAACCGGTGCGTGATCCCGAAAAGGGAATCCGGTGTTCGGAAAGGCTCCTGCGCAAACACATAAAGACAAGCGACCTCAAACGGGGGAGGAAAGCATGGCGCGGATAGGCTTCATCGGGCTCGGCAATATGGGGCTGCCGATGGCGCAGAACCTGATCAAGGCTGGCCATCAGGTCGAGGGTGTCGATGTCAATCCGGCCGCGGTCGAGAAGCTTAAGGCTGCCGGCGGCACAAGCGTGGATATGGCAGGCGTCGCCGCCGCCCGCGCCGATGTGGTGGTCACCATGCTGCCGTCCGGCAAGGAAGTGCGCGAGGTCTATCTCGACCCCGGCGGTATCGTCGAGAACGCCAACGAGGGCACGCTGCTGATCGATTGCTCCACCATCGACGTGGAAAGCGCGCGTGCCGTCGCGGCGGCAGCGGAGCGGAAGGGGCTGCTGATGCTGGACGCGCCGGTCTCCGGCGGCGTCGGCGGCGCCACCGCCGGCACGCTCACGTTCATGGTGGGCGGCAGCGAGCGTGCTTTCGTGCGCGCGGAGTCGATCCTGCAGAACATGGGCAAGACCATCGTGCATGCCGGCGG
>JAKAMD010000355.1 GCA_021823875.1 Pseudomonadota bacterium
CGGGCTGGTGATCGATGCCGGCGTCAACCTGCTCTACACCGCGGCCTGGTTCGAGATCGGCGTGTGGCCATCGCGGCTGGTCAATTCGCAGGTCACGCCGACGCGGCTCTATGGCGATCTGTGCATGGCCATCGATGTCGTTCGCGAGACCGTCGACCTGCCTTCGCTCGATGTCGGCGACATCCTGACCCTGCATCCGGTCGGCGCCTATAACCTGCCGCAGTCGATGCAGTTCATCAATTACCGTCCGGCGGTGGCGCTGATCGGCGAGAACGGAGAGCCCGAGCTGATCCGCCGGCGGGAAACCTTGGAGGACATCGACCGAGCGGAACTGATGCCGGCCCATCTGAGCCGGCGCGGATAGCGACGGCAACCTCGATCGGTGGCCGCCTTGAAGAAATTCTTCGCGCGTTTCAGGACGTCGACAATGGTGCGCCTGCGTTTCCTGAGTCTGGCCCTCGGCAATCCGTTCTTCATCAAGTCGCCATGGATTGCCGGCTTGTTCTGGCTCGCCATTCTGCGCGACATTCGGTTTCCGATCTTCGCCATCATGGGATTGGTGGTGGCCGACGCGGTGGCCTGGGGCCTCGGCATCAACGAGCCGGTCAAGCGCGCGGGTGCCTTGCGCAGCAATGCGATCTTCGCCTCGATCGCGGTCGCCTGGCTGACCACCGCGAGCGGCGCCTCGCTCGAATTGCAGGTCGCGGTCGAAGCGGCCGCAGCCGTCGCGGCCGCGTTGATCGCCGCCGCTTTCGTGCGCGGCCTGCGCGACACCATCCTGCCGCCCTTGGGCTGGGGCTTCTATCTGGTCGGCGGCGTGCTGTTCACGCTGTTTTCGATCTGGACCCACACGGCGTTGGCGGCGACGGTGCATTGGCCGCGGCCGCACGATGCCTTGAGCTGGGGCGAGTCGTTTTTGCGCTCGCTCGGCATGTTGTTCTTCTTGCCAAAGGTCGAAGTCGGCGCCGTCGTCGCACTGGCCATCTTGCTGTGGTCGCGCCTGATGTTCCTGACTGGCGTGATCGGATGGATCTGCGGCATCGGACTCGGCCTCATGCTCGAACGCCTTGGCCTGCATTATTTGTGGCTGCTGGCCGCACACAACTATTTCCTCGCCGGCATGCTGCTCGGCTCCGTGCTGTTCCTGCCGGGACGCGGCACGACGCTGATCGCCGCCGTTGCCGGCGTCGCCGCCTCGTTTCTCACCGCCTATTTCCAATATCTCTTCCCTAGCTCGGCCTTTGCCTTCCTGCCGGTGCCCGCCGCGCTCACCGTCTGGCTCGGCGTCGCCGCGCTGTTGTTGCGCGATGACGTCGGCTATTTCCGCCGCAATATGGACAACGACGCGCCGCCGGAAGTGGCGTGGTGGAATTCCGCCTATTGGATCGAGCGCTTCGGAAGCCACGAACCGCTGTTCGTGGTACCCGTGCCGGGACTGGTGCGCATCACGCAAGGCTTCGAAGGCCAGCTCAGCCACATTGGCCGCTGGCGGCACGCCCTGGATTTTCAGCGGCCGGTGCCCGCAGCCGACGGCCTGCCGGAAAGCTCGATCTGGGAAGCACCCGTCTACGCCCCGGCGCCGGGCACGGTCGAACGGCTGCGCAACGACATTCCCGACAATCCGCTCGGCATTTCCAACTTCGCTGAAATGTGGGGCAACCATGTCGTCATTCGGCTCGACGCCGGCGGCTGGGCCATGCTCGCCCATCTGCGGCAAGGGTCGGTCGCAACCTATATCGGCGCCCATGTCGACCCCAGCATCTATGTCGGACTGGTGGGCAATTCCGGCCGCTCGCCGACACCACATCTGCATCTTCATGCCCAGATCGCGCCCGAGCTGAGCGCATCCACCAGGCCATTCCGGCTCGCCAATTTCCTCTCGGCGCCGGATCCCGCGGCGGGATTCCTGCGCTGGAACGCCGCCGGCCTGCCGCCGGTCGGCGCCGATGTCATGGCCGCGCCCGTCAATCCTTATGCGCATGGCGCGATGACCAGCATAGCCCCCGGCACCACGGTCTGGCAGGTCGAGGCGGAAGGGCGCCTCCCGCAAGCATTCCGCCGTTACGGGCAGGGCTCGGTCGTGCGCGTGCGCATCTTTCTCGACGAAATCGGACGCCACCTGTTCCGCTCCTATCGCGACGGCACGCTGGTGACCTCGACCGATCCGGACGCCTGGCGCTTGCACGAGATGCGCGCGGTCAGCTGCCCGCTGCTCAAGCTCATCGCCTTCGGCGCGCCGTCGATTCCCTATGCGGCGGTCAAGGGCATGACCTGGATCGAGCCAATGCCGCTACGCCCTTACGGACTCATCGGTTCGCTGAAGCTCTTGGGGCTCACTTATGTCGACCGGCCGTTCTTCTATCTCACGTGCGCCTGTACCGGTGTGCCCGACGATCTGAACAAGCTGTTGACCGTGGAAACCACGCCGGTCATCGCCCACCACGAACTGCCGACCAAAGTGATCTGCCAAGTCGAGCGTTTGCGTGGACCGGTCGAGGTCGAAGCCTTTTTCGATTCCGCACGCCTCTGCTTCACCATGTTCTCGTTCGAGCCGGGACTACCGTTCGAGCGGCGCGACAGGCCGCGCCGCGAAGGATGAGGGCACCGCGATTCGTTTTGTGTCAATCAGCACAGAAGCGGGGCGCCGGGTGAAACTGGGGCAACGATCTGAACCAACTGAAAAAAACCGAGAGAGGGTGGGGTCCCGATCGGCGCCGATCGTGACCCCTTCTCAAGTGAAGTTTCTACTGATTTGTCAGCGTGTTAAGTACGATTGTGCTCGGGGTCTTAGTTCAGTGATGATTCACAGGTGCGGGCGGACGTGAATCAATTGCGACGAAAGGCCCACCGATCACACTTAGCAGAAATTGCGCCTGTCACAGCTAGTGCCCGCGGCGCGTTGAAGCCGGTCAGTATGTGTCGGAATTGAGTCGGATCAATACATTTCGCTCATGCCGGGCGCGACGTCCGGCACGCGGCATAACGTAGTGATGATTCCACCTTAAATGCGTAATACCAAAGCAGTGGATGTGGCGACGTGCGCTTAAGGAATCAGCCTAAATGAGCATGCGTCGTCACCGTCCTGTTAGCTCTTGTTCGCAGCTTCCTGACCCGGCAGCTTTTTGAGCGCCGCCGTCAGTTTGTCCACGCACGCGTTCGCAACGTCGTCGTTAGCGTTCTTCGCTCCTGGCGGCGTCGCGAAACCAGCCTTCTCGATAAAGTCCTGTTGATCGTAGTTGCTGACGGCTTTCTTCAGAGCGGCCCAATGGCTGGGCATGTTAGTCTGCGCCTCGAAGTGCCGCACGCATTGTGGCGTATAAAGCGCGACGATCTCGGCATTCACCTTTTTATCTGCCATCTTCTTTGCCGTGCTGGCAAGCATCGCCCCCATGCCAAAGTCGAACCAGTTGAAGGTGAGTGCGAGCGCAACAACAATACCAATTCCAACCGCGATCAAGTGAGTCTTGAGTCCTTCACCCTTCAGATATGATGGTATCTGCATTGACGTTTCTCCCAATGGAAGATAGACGTCGCCCTGCAAGCTAGGACAATATCACAACGCACCGACCGACTCGGCCCGTCTAAATGTTAATTTCCCTTCATGTCGGCGCGTCGCAGCGTTGATAATTATTGCCGCTGGTGGGTACGCCATGGCCTCCCGCACGGGCAAAGCAGTGAGCAGCCCACATTGGGTGGTCCAGGTGCAATGTTAGTTTAGCGCCGGCGGTCGCGCCAGCTTGGTCGGCGGAGCGGGCCATGCGGTGAAGGTAGGCACGAAGACCTCTGGTGCTGGTGGTTTGTAACCGAGTGAAGCGTGGGGCCGGACGGTGTTGTACAACAAAACGTAAGAACGCCCACAATACCGAGTTTCGCGAGCTGGTGTATCGCTGGCACCCATGGTCGGGTCTTCAGGTTTGCATTCACGATGAGATTG
>JAKAMD010000356.1 GCA_021823875.1 Pseudomonadota bacterium
CGCTCGACCAGGCGAATTACTGCATCTGGTGCCACGAACAAGGCAAGGATTCCTGCTCCAGCGGCATGCGTGAAAAAGCGCCCAAGGATGCGACCGTTCCGGCGCCGTTCAAGAAAAACACCTTCGGTATCACGCAGGCCGGCTGTCCGCTCGAAGAAAAAATATCCGAGTTTCACAAGCTGAAAACGCTGGGCCACGCCATCGGCGCGCTGGCGGTGATCTGCGTCGACAACCCCCTGGTTGCGGCGACCGGACATCGCATCTGCAACGATTGCATGAAGTCCTGCATCTACCAGAAGCAGGAGCCGGTCAATATTCCCCTGGCGGAAACGCGCACCCTCAAGGACGTGCTCGAACTCCCCTGGGGCTTCGAGATCTACAGCCTGCTGACGCGCTGGAATCCGCTCAATCTGCGCCGCCCCTGGCCGCGGCCGGCGAGCGGCAGGCGCGTCCTCGTCGCCGGCATGGGGCCGGCGGGCTTCAGTCTCGCGCACCACCTGATGAACGACGGTCACGACGTAGTCGGCATCGACGGCCTGAAGATCGAACCGCTGCCCGCGGAACTTTGCGGCATGGCCGCTGCGGGCCAGCGTATGGAGTTTCAACCGATCCGCGACGCGCACGCGCTGTACGAAAAGCTGGACGAGCGCGTGATGGCCGGTTTCGGCGGCGTCGCCGAATACGGCATCACGGTTCGCTGGGACAAGAATTTTCTCAAGGTCATTCGGCTGCTGCTCGAGCGGCGCGAGCAGTTCACCCTATTTGGCGGCGTGCGATTCGGCGGGACGTTGACCGTCGAAGGGGCGGCCGCGCTGGGATTCGATCATATCGCGCTGTGCATGGGAGCGGGCAGGCCAACCGTGCTCGATGTCCCCAACGGACTTGCACGCGGCGTGCGCGCTGCCTCCGACTTTCTCATGGCGCTGCAGCTCACCGGCGCCGCCAAGGCCGACTCCATCGCCAACATGCAGTTGAGGTTGCCGGTGGTGGTGATCGGCGGCGGACTGACCGCCATCGACACCGCGACCGAATCGCTCGCCTATTACGTGGTGCAGGTGGAGAAATTTCTCGCGCGCTTCGAGACGCTCTGCGCCGAGATGGACGAAGACACCGTGCGCGAGCGCTGGGACGACCAGGAGCGCGAGATCGCGGAGGAATTCCTCGCCCATGCGCGCGCCATCCGCGAAGAGCGCCGGCGCGCGGCGAGCGCGGGCCACGCGCCGCGGATAGTCGAATTGCTGCGCCACTGGGGCGGGGTCACCGTCGCCTATCGCCGGCGCCTCATCGACAGCCCCGCCTACACGCTGAATCATGAAGAAATCGAGAAAGCGCTGGAAGAAGGCATCGCCTTCGCCGAATGCCTCGCGCCCCTGTCGGTGGAGATCGACAACTACGGCGCGACGCGGGGCATGCGCTTCACCGCGCAACAGCCCGGCGCCGAAGGAAAATGGACAGCAGCCGGCGAGCACTGGCTGCCGGCGCATACCGTATTTGTCGCCGCAGGCACCCAGCCCAACACCGTGCTCGCGCGCGAGCATCCGCAGCACTTTCAGGTCGACGGCAAATACTTCCGCGCCTGCGACGAACAGGGCCAAGCAGTCAAACCCGCTTATTCCCTGTCCAAACCGGCGCGGCCGGAGGTGCTGCTGTCAAAGCTCGAAGACGGCCGCTACATCAGCTTCTTCGGCGATCTGCACCCTTCATACTTCGGCAATGTGGTGAAAGCGATGGGTTCGGCACGCCAGGGCTACCCGGTGATATCGCGGGTGCTGGCGCAACAACCGCCGCGCTCGAGCCTGGGCACGGCGGCGTTCTTCGCCGACTTGTGCGAACAGCTGTGCGCGTGCGTCCACCACGTGGAGCGGCTCACGCCAACCATTGTCGAAGTCGTGATCAAGGCACCGCTAGCGGCGCGCCAGTTCCGCCCTGGCCAGTTCTACCGCCTGCAGAATTTCGAGACCACCGCCCCGCTGGTCGACCTGGGCCAACGCGGCACGCGCCTGCAGATGGAAGGCCTGGCGGTGACCGGCGCCTGGGTCGATGCGGAGAAAGGCCTGGTGTCGACCATCGTCCTCGAGATGGGCGGCTCATCCAGCCTGTGCGCCCTGCTCAAACCGGGCGCACCGGTCGTCCTCATGGGGCCGACCGGTGCGCCCACCGATATCACTGCCGGCGAAACCGTGATTCTCGCCGGCGGTGGCCTGGGCAATGCGGTGCTGTTCTCCATCGGTCAGGCATTCCGCGCGGCCGGCTCGAAGGTGCTCTACTTCGCCGGCTACAAGAAAGCCATCGATCGCTATAAAGTGAGCGAGATCGAAGCCGCGGCGGACGTTGTCATCTGGTGCAGCGACGAGGAGCCGGGATTTCCCTTGCACAACGAGGCTGCACGGCCACAGGACCGCAGCTTTGTCGGCAACATCGTCCAGGCGATGGACGCCTACGCCGAGGGCCGGCTGGGGCCGACAAGCATACCCATGAACGACGCCGACCGCATCATCGCTATCGGCTCCGACCGCATGATGGCGGCACTGGGTCGTGCGCGCCACGACGTGCTCAAGCCCCATCTGAAGCCACATCACGTCGCCATCGGTTCGATCAATTCGCCCATGCAGTGCGTGCTGAAGGAGATCTGTGCCCAATGCCTGCAGCCGCACCGCGATCCGGTGAGCGGCAAGACGAGCTACGTCTTCTCCTGCTTCAACCAGGACCAGGAGCTTGATCTAGTTGACTTCGGCGTGCTGTCGGAACGCCTGAAGCAGAATTCCCTGCAGGAAAAGCTGGGCGCGCAGTGGATCGCGCTGTGCTTGAAGAAAACGCAGGGCGATAAACTAATTTGAATCGAAGACATCTTCTCGCAGGACTCGCTGTGGCGCCGCTTGCCTTGTGGGGCTGCAGCGATCGGTCGTCGTTCAATTCCATGGACGTCACCGGTGCGGACTTCTGGAAGGACTTCCACCAGAAGGTGCCGACTGGAGATTCCTATACCATCGATCACACCGCCTTCACCTACGTCTACGATGAAGCGGGGCGCCTGCGTCTGGCCGTGAAGCACGACAAGCCCTCGGAAAAGACCGCCGAAGACATCCGCAGGCTGCTCGCCCAGGCGCAGGCTGACTGAACGGGTTATACCCCGGGCCGGCAAATCCGGTGGTCGCCTTGCGCCGCCCATGCCCCTCGTGGTAAAAATCCAGACCAATGCTACGAAAACTATCAACCCGCCGGCTCGGTTCCTGGCTGGCCATACTGGCCATGGCGCTCAACGTGCTGTGGCCGCTGCTCGCGCGCGCCGGCAACGGTTCGCTAATCGAGGTGTGCTCATCGACCGGGATGAAATGGGTCGCCGCCGACGGCAGTGGGCCACAACCTGAGCAGAAGCGCCTCGCGCCGCATTGTGAATTCTGTTCGCTTAGCGCGGATCGCGCGCCGCTCCCGCCTTCGCCCGTAATTGTACCAATCCAGGCGTCGATTGCTGTCACCGTCGTCGCGCCGGTTAAATTGGCGCCCGCCGTCTCCCAGTCCTGCTTTTCCCAGGCGCTTCCCCGCGCCCCTCCGGCCCTCTCCTGATTCTCGTCGAGTAGCGGCGCCTTCGCGTTGATGCGAAGGCGCCTGATCGTCCTCGTGTAAATCTGGAAAGGGAATGCCATGAAACCCCTCATACTTGCTTCACTCTTGTTTCTCAGTTCGGCCTCCATCGCCTTCGCCCAGGTCGCGGTGAAGGATCCCTGGGTCCGCGCAACGGTTCCCGCGCAGACCGCAACGGGTGTGTTTATGCAGCTCAAGGCAGCCAAGGGCGCTCGGCTGGTCGAGGCACGCTCTCCCGTGGCGGGCGTGGTCGAAATTCACGAAATGACCATGGTCGACAATGTTATGAAGATGCGTGCCGTCCGCGAGATCGACTTGCCCGCAGGGAAGACTAAGA